>JANNBI010000366.1:0-30769 GCA_031385345.1 Paracoccaceae bacterium
CCTTAACAACCTGCTCAGCAGGCGCCTTCGTCGTCACGGGTTTCTTCATCATCTTCAACTCCATCTAGGGGAAAGATGAGCCGCAAACCCTCCGCTACGCAATCATGCTAAACTGTTCCATGGGCGCTGATGGCGGACAGCTGAACATGAGCGGGCACCCGTTGGGCCGACCGCGACCAAATGCCCTTGTGCCGTTCGCGATCAGCCCAACATGGCAGATTGCTGGTTGCCACCCGTCATCTCGA
Source organism: Paracoccaceae bacterium (assembly GCA_031385345.1). Lineage (GTDB taxonomy): Bacteria > Pseudomonadota > Alphaproteobacteria > Rhodobacterales > Rhodobacteraceae > CAIYZT01. The sequence goes on from JANNBI010000366.1 coordinate 246, forward strand.
ACCCCGGATAACCCTTGGTGGCGATGTCGTTGCATTTGCGGCGATATGCGTCGACGCCGATGTAGGGCATGAATACCCGCGGCTTGCCTTGGATGTTGGCGCCCATATACCAGGACGCGGCCCTGGGATATAGGGTCCCATGCGCCACCTCGTTGACATGGAGTGCCCAGGCGTCATCGGTGGCGGTGGTGGTTTCCACCCGGTCGCACCCCGTGCGGCGCAGGTGACCGAGCAGACCTGCCAGAAACTCGACATGCTGCTCGATCGACACGATCATGTTGCTGAGGACGGACGGGCTGCCCGGGCCGGTGATCATGAACAGGTTCGGAAATTCCGCAGTCATCAGGCCAAGATAGGCCTTCGGACCCTCTTCCCATTTCTGCGCCAGGGTATGGCCCGCGGTGCCAGTCAGGTTCAGTCTTGTGAGCGACCCGGTGATGGCATCAAAGCCGGTTGCATAGATAACGACATCAAATTCGAGATCCTGGTCGATGGTCCGCACGCCCCTTTCAGTGATGCGGTCGATCGGTGTCTTGCGCAGGTTAACCAATGATACGTTTTCGCGGTTGAAGGTTGCGAAGTAATCGGTATCGACGCAGATACGCTTGCAGAAGATGGGATAATCGGTCGGGCATAGCGCCTCGGCCGTTTCGGGGTCGTTAACCAGGTCGCGAATCTTGGTGCGCACAAAGTCTGCTGCCAGCGCATTTGCCCCCTGGTCCAGGATCAAGTCATTGAAGGCATAGGCGAAATTCGCTCCACCCAAATCCCAGCGCCGCTGAAACTCGGCATCCAGTTCTGCTGGGTCAAGCCCCAGTGCAGGCTTGGTCGGCAAGTCGTAAATCGTGCCCGACCGCATGGTTTCACGCGCCTTTTTGCGCAGTTCGGGATAGTTTGATTTCCACCATTTCACCGTATCCTCTGACAAGGGCCGGTTCTTGGCCGGGACAGAAAAGTTGGGCGTGCGTTGAAAAACAGTCAGTTGGCCGGCCTGTCTGGCGATTTCGGGAATGGCCTGAATGGCCGATGAGCCGGTGCCGATGATCGCGACACGCAGACCCGTGAAATCGACGCCTCCACGCGGCCAATCCGAAGTATGAATGGTGCGGCCCTTGAAATCATCAACTCCGGCGATCTGCGGCAAATTTGAACTCGACAGGCAGCCGACGGCGGTGATGACGTGGCGGGCGTGGATCAATTTGCCGGTGTTGGTGGTCAGCGTCCAGACATTTGACGATTGATCGAAGTCGCCCGAGGTGACGCGCTGGTTGAAGGTGATGTCACGGCGCAGATCCAGTCTGTCAGCGACGTGATTGGCATAGCTGAGGATTTCCGGCTGGGTGGCAAACCGTTCCGTCCAGCACCACTCCTGCTGCAAGGCGTCATCAAAGGAATAGGAATACTGCATGCTTTCAACGTCGCAGCGCGCTCCGGGATAGCGGTTCCAATACCAGGTCCCGCCAACGCCCGTCCCCGCCTCGACCGTATGGACACGGAACCCGGCCTTTTGCAGCGCGTACATCATGTACATGCCCGCAAAACCCGCGCCGATGATTGCCATGTCGAGCGGAGCGGCGGGCGACGTGTTCAATACGTGTGATGTCATCTGATGATCCTTCGGAACGGGCGTGCTGGACCAATCATAGGCTGCGGCATTTAAATGGTCAAATAATTTGACAGTTTCAATAATCAGGTCTTTTGTTGGGTTGCGTGAACTGGAGGCGAGAAACCATGAAACTACACCCCTTTATCGCCGAAATGCTGGAGGTTCTTAAAGGGCTGCCCGCCCTTTCATCGGGCACGCCTGCCGAGGGACGAGCGCTGGTGGCGGCAGGGCGGATCCGACTGGGCCGAGGGCCGGCGATGGCGCTGGTGCAGGACACAACGTTGCCTGGCAGATCGGGGGACATACCGGTGCGGGTGCTGACGCCCAAAGCAGATCCGGTCGGCGTCATCGTGTTCATTCATGGTGGCGGCTGGGTACTGGGGTCGCTGGACGATTATGACACCTATGCGCGCACGCTGGCGGACCGTTCTGGTTGCGCGTTGGTCATGGTCGACTATCGACTGGCACCCGAGCATCGCTTCCCTGCCGGGCTGGAGGATTGCGAGGACGCGCTGGCCTTTGTTCTCAAGGGAAAAATCGCGGGCATTCCGAAGGCGCCGGTGGTCGTTGTCGGCGACAGTGCGGGCGCCAATCTGGTGACAGTCTGCTGCGCGCGGCTGCCGGACAGGTCTGCGGTGGCGCTGCAGGTTCTGTACTATCCCGTCACGGATGCGAACTTCGGCCGCGACTCCTATGCTCGGCATGGTAATGGCCTGCCGTTGACCGCAGCTGACATGCGGTGGTTCATTGAACATTACGCACCGCAGGCCCTGTGGCACGACCCGGCAATTTCATCGCTGCGAACCGTTGATCTGCGGGGCATGCCGCCAACAATTCTGGTGACGGCAGAGTATGATGTGCTGGCAGATGAGGGTGCGGCCTATGCCGACAAGCTTCGGGCGGTCGGGGTGCCCGTGCAGTTGCGCTGTGCGGCCGGGCTCACCCACGGATTTATCCGGCTGCACAATCTGTTCGATGTGGCGGATGACGAATTATCAACCATTTCAGCCGCGATCCGCGAGGCTGTCGATCGCATCGACAAGAATTGACGTGCCAGACTATTGACCTGTTTCAGGTCGTTCCAGTTGGCGGTCTGCGCCCTGGCTCACCGCTACGTCGCGGTAAGCGGAAACGTGACGCTCCATCCGGCGATGTGCTGACTGGGCATCGCGCGCCCGGATCGAGTCAAGGATCTTGGTATGAGCTGCGACTGCGGAATGTCGCAGTTCCGGCGTTGTGACGTGCTGATAATCCATCGCGTCCCGGATCGGTTTTGATATCGCTTCCATCAGCGCGATCAGCGGTTCATTTCCGCTGGCACGGGCGATGGCCAGATGCCAATCTAGGTTGATCGCCTTGTACCGTTGCACCTGATCGACCGAATCGACGAATTCGAGATGCAGGGCCTCGATCTCTGACAATTGTTCGGCGCTGTGGTGTCTGGCTGCCAGCGCGGCAAGTGTCGGCTCGACCGCGACCCTGCATTCCAGCAGTGATTCCAACCGGATACCATGCGTCCGCACAAAAAGTTCTACGGAACGCGCAACTGAACCACGGCCAGGCAACGTTATCATTGATCCACCGGAGCGTCCAACCTTGGTGCTGATCAACCCTTCCGATTCGAGGACGCGCAACGAGTCGCGGACCGAGGTGCGGCTGAGCCCGGAATCGGTCACCAGTTGGCGTTCATTGGGAAGAAAGCTGCCCGGAGGCAGGCGACCGGTTACGATCATTTCGCGCAACTGGTTGGCCAGGATATCGGCAGCTTTTGGTACGGTCACGGGTAAGACCCGGGTAATTGTCGTATTCTTCATGCCAGAACGATCTTCCATGCCAAAGGACCAATAAAGCATCATGCTACTCATTCATCATGGTCTGATAAATATACCACTTCCTTTTTTTATCAGAATTTCTGACTGATGTTGCCGGCAGGTCATCCCAACTGTCCAATCCGCTTAGATGGACCTTCGGCCGCAGGCTCTGGATGGGCAGGCAAGCTTCGGGACTGCACCGTTTACCTTGCCTTTGCCATCCGGCCTTTCCCGCGAAATCTGGACCATTCGTGCACCGGCCACATGTCCTGATCCTCACCGTGGCCCACCACGCCGTTGATTTTCCATTCGATCAGCCCGTTGCTGTCGATAAAACTGTGGCGGTTGATGATGATGCCGCTAAGTCGTTTCCCTTCGGCATGAAGATCACGGCCAAGGTCATCCTTGCCTTCCAGAGTGATGGTTTGCACGACCCCGTCATCGTCTCGGGTGACGCGCCGCTGGCCCGAGATCATGTTACCCGTGGTGTCGTCCAGCGTAAGGAAACCGTTGGTAATCGGACTGTCAGGGTCGTTCCATTTGGTTACGACCAGAAAGCAGCGGCTAGGGTCGGTTATGCCGCTGACATAGGCGCTGCGGCCGGGGCGATGTTCCGGGCGTGGCCCCCAACTGCGGTCACGGATGGCATAGCAGTCGATGGCAATATCCTCGCCATGCAGGGTCAGTCGACCAGTGACCTTGCAGAACTGGTCAAAATGAGAAAGCTTCTGAAACGAGCCGTCGTTCTTGGCCATCGTACGCGGTGGCATGACGGCGTCGAATGTCAGATCAAGGTCGATCAGATTGCCATCCTTGTAACCGAGCCTGTATTTCTTCAACGGTTCCAGCATCTTGATGCTTACGCCGTTGCGCAGGTGGACGTCGCGCAGATCAGACGCAGGGTCCAGCGGCATGACGGTCAGGTTCGAATAATACGGCACCTCCCACGGTTGATGCGCCCCGGGTTCCCAGATCCAGCAGCCGCCCGACACCGTGCCGATGTTGGGGCGGACCATGTTGTAAAGCCAGCCACCCAAACCGATCTCGGGTTTGCAGAACGAAAACCACGCGGTTTCGGTCATCCACCACCGGTCACCCATTTCGACGAAATGAAAGCCGTCGTCGCGCGGATCAGCGGTGGGTTTGTCGGGTACGGTCATTGATCCTCACGATTGAAGTGCATGCCGGCAGCCCCGGCCATTGCCGTTATGGTATTGCCTGCAACCGGTTTTTGCAATTAAAATATCAGACCTTTTAATCGATGAATATTTTGGTAGTTTCAGGCAAAGGTTGGTACCGGCAGGAAAGGCGATCAGATGGCCAAGGGTCTAGATGGGCTTTTGTCGGCGTTTCGTGTCGGCGAACGTGTGTTCATGGGCGGATCTACCGGCGAAGTTACTGAACTGATCCGGGCCCTCGCCGAGGGGCGGGTTCCGCCATTGCACTTGACCACAAGCTTCGTACCGGGGGTCAATGTGATGCCGGCCCATCTGGTACCAGGAACCCGAATTACCAATCCCTTCCCTCTGAACACCGATGCGCCGGTGGAGCATCTGGCCCTGCCTTACAGCGGCTATGGCGCATGGTTGATGGATCAGCAGTTCGACACCTGCGTGGTGCACGTAGCCCCGCCGGTGCGGGGTCGGCGCGCCAGTCTGGGAAGCGCGGTGGAATTCATGCCAAGCATTGTCAAGCGGGCGACGCGGGTGATTGCCGTGATCAACCCGGCGATCCCGCATATGCCAAAGTCCGCGCATCTTGATCTGAACGATGCGGCGCTGGTGGTCGAGGTCGCTGGCGCGCTGGCGCATTATGACTCCGGCAGGCAAAACGCGGTGTCCAACGCGATAGCCGGACATATCGCGGACTATATCGGCGAAAGCGCGGCGTTGCAGATCGGGCTGGGCAAGGTGCCGGACGCTGTGCTGACACGGCTGATCGACCGGCGGGGGCTGAGAATGCAGTCGGGCATGATATCGGACAACGTTCGTGCCCTGGCCGAGGGGGGCGCGTTGGACCCGAACTGGTTACACACCAGTTGCGTGCATGTCGGGACAGCCGCGCATTACGACTGGCTTCGCGGGCGCAATGACTTTGCCGTGCTGGGTTGCGAGGTGACGCATTCCGCTGCGGTGCTCGCGCAGGCGGGTGGACTGGTCGCGGTGAACGGGGCGATCGAGGTCGATCTTTACGGTCAGGCAAACCTTGAATATGCCGACGGGGTTAGGATCAGCAGCGTCGGCGGTGCACCCGATTTTGCGCGGGCGGCGCGGCGTGATCCCGCGGGGGTCAGCGTGGTCGGCCTGCCTGCTACCGCGCAAAAGGGTGCCGTCAGCCGGATTGTTCGGATCCTGAAACAGCCGGCATCGTTGCCCACACAAGATGTCGAAGTCGTGGTGACGGAATTTGGCAGCGCCGATTTGCGCGGGGTGACGGGCGACGCCCGGGCAGACCTGCTGATCAGCATCGCCCATCCGGATCACCGGGCGGCGCTGATGCAGGAATGGGAGCTTCGGTAAGCGGCTGCAGCCAAGGTCCCGCCTTTGCGCATCAGATCAGGATGATACGGCCGGTAACATGGCCATGCTCCAACCGTTCGATGGCATCATTCGCCTGATCCTTCGGCATCTTCGTCACTGGCACGGCGGCGAGCTTGCCGGAATTGGCAAGGGCAATGACCGCTGCCAGATCCGTCAGACTGCCGGTCGCCGACCCGATGATGCTGCGCGGGCGAAAGATCAGGCTTGCGGTGGACAGGGGGATTTCCCCGCCGCCCACGCCAACGAGGACAAGTTTGCCCCCGCGGCCCAAAACTTCCAAGCCCAGTGCCGTGGTCTTGCCGTTGTTCACCAGGTCGATGCAGGCAGCGGGCGGCCCACCGGCCAGTTTGTGAACTTCCGCAATCGTGTCTGGACCACTGGCGACGAAACCCATTGCTCCGGCGGCCAGAACGGCCGCTTCCTTGTCGGGGTTGATGTCGGACATGATGACACGGGAAAAGCCGAGCGCGTGAAGCATCGTCAGCGCCGCGAAGCCCAGGCCCCCGGCACCGATCAGCAGAATTGCAGCATCCTTGTCGACATTGCCCATCTTTGCGATGGCCGAATAGACTGTGATCCCCGAGCAGGCAAAGGTTGCGGCGACCGCCGGATCGACATTGCCATAATCGAACAGATAGCGTGGATGTGGCAGCAACACATGCGACGAAAACCCGCCGTGATGGATGACGCCGATAGCGTGCGGTTTGGTGCACATGTTCTCTTCACCGCGCAGGCAGACGGCGCAGGTGCCGCAGCCGAGCCACGGATAGACCACGCGCGAATCGCCCACCTTGACTCCCGTGACATCGGGACCAACGGCAACCACCTCCCCCAGGACTTCGTGGCCGGGCGCGCGCGGCAGTTTGACGCCACGGTCAAGAATGTTCAGTTTCCTGCCGCCGCCCAGGTCATATTCGCCTTTCCACAGATGCAGGTCAGAGTGACAGACGCCGCAGTGGCTGACCTTGACCAGCACTTCGGTACCCTGCGGAACCGGGTCGGCTTCCGAAATCTTCTGAAGCGGTCTGCCCGGCTCGATGATCGCCCAGAGTTCCATGATGTCCTTTCCAAGACGATAGTTTATTTATCAGACCAATTAGTAGCACGTCGCCGCTGCAACTCAAGTGGGGCCAGAGGGGTGCAACTTTGAGTCTCGGTCCCGTTAGACCTGTCACCGCGGGAATTGCGCCATAAGGGTTTGCGACAGTCCGCCGTCGATCAGGATATCGCCGCCGTTGACATAGCTTGCGCGGTCGCCGGCGAGGAACATCACGGCATCGGCGACCTGACGGGGCACGCCGATACTGCGGCTGGGGATCTTGCCTTTGCGAAATGCCTCCATGCCGTCCTGCTGATAGGTCGCCTCGCTGAAGGGGGTGCGGATCATGCCCGGACTGACGGTGTTCGACCTTATGCCGAACGGCCCCCATTCGCAGGCGATCTGGCGGGACATCATATGGATGCCGGCCTTGCTTGAACTGTAGGCTCCGGCGTTGTTGACTGGTTCATGCGCTGCGATCGAGGCGATATGGACGATGACTCCGGCCCGGCGTTCAATCATCTGTTCGCCGTAAACCTTGGCGCAGTGGAAATAGCCGGATAAGTTGACATCAAGCACCCGTTGCCAGTCGGCAAAGGTGGTATCCTGAAGGGAGTGTTTCCCCAGAGCTGCGGCATTGTTCACGAGGATATCCGCCGGGCCAAAATGCGTGCGCGTTGCAGCCTCGGTCGCGATCACGGCGGCGGGGTCGGCAATATCGCACTGGAAGGCGGCAACCCTCGTGTCGGGCAGACCGAGGCTTGCCACAAAATCAGAACAGGCCGCGCCATTGATGTCCACCGCCGCGACCCGCGCTCCGAAGTCGAGGAAGCTGCGAATGATCTCTTGCCCCATGCCCCCCGCTGCGCCGGTGACGACACAAATGCGCCCGGCAAAGTCGATCCAGTTTGCAGCGGGCATGGCGGTTTCCTTAGAGTTCATGCGTTAATGGACCGCAGCATACATGATCTTCTTCTCGGTCGCCTCGTCCGGCGTGAACTCCTCCACCACGCGCCCGCTCTGCGTCACCAAAATACGATCGGACAGGTTCATGACCTCGGGCAAGTAGGATGAGATCACCACGATCGCCATACCTTCATCCGCCAGCCGGCCGATCAACTGATGAATCTCGGCAATCGCGCCGACATCGACGCCCCGGGTAGGCTCGTCAAAGATGATGACATGCGGCTTTTGTACCAGCGACTTGGCGATGACGACCTTTTGCTGGTTGCCGCCCGACAGTTCCACCACGCGGGCATTAGAATTGATCGCCTTGATGTTGAGGCGGCCGATCCATTCGTCAGCCAGCGCCTTCATCTCGTCCATCCTCAGGATCATGCCACTGCCCAAACCCGCCGCGAGATGACTGGTCTGGATGTTTTCGGCAATCGACATGCTGTCGAAGAAACCCTCCAGCTTGCGATCTTCGGTCACATAGGCGATGCCATCGCGCACAGCCTGTTTCGGAACCCGGTAACGCACCGGTTTGCCATCCAACGACACTTCGCCGCCGTGAAAGAAGCGGCGCTTGACGACACCCGCCACGATCTTGGCAGTTTCGGTGCGGCCTGATCCGATCAACCCAAAAATGCCAGTGATCTGGCCGCGATAGACGGTGAACGAGTTGTTCCTGACGATGTTGCCCATCGAAAGATCCTGCACGCTAAGGGCTTTGCGGCCTGGCTTGCGGATTACCCGTGTTGCGGCTTTGGCGTAGATTTCGTTCGACAGGGTGCGGCCGACCATCGCCTGAATGATCTTGTCGCGGTCCAAATTGGCAGAATCGTCGGTCAGCACCAATTCGCCATCGCGTAACACGGTGATCCGGTCGGCGATTTTCAGCGATTCTTCCAGCGCGTGACCGATGAATACGATGGAGACACCACGTTCCTTCAGCCGCTCGATCAGGGAAAAGAAGTGCGCTACTTCTTCGGGGGTCAACGAGGCGGTGGGTTCGTCGAAGATGATGACCTTTGCGTTCTGGCGGACGGCTCGGGCAATCTCGACCATCTGCTTCTTGGCCGCGCCGAGGGTGGAAACCGTGGCCCAGGGATCAACCAGAAAGTTCAGCGAACCCATCAGTTGTTGAGCTGCGATGTAGCGGCCACGCAGCCGGTTGAAGAACGTTTCATCGCCAAGGAAGACGTTTTGCGCCACGCTCATCGACGGAACGAGGCTGTTCTCCTGAAACACCATCACGATGCCGGCCTTCAACGCCTCGGAGGGCGAGGTGAACGCCACCGATTTTCCGTCAACGCGCACGTCGCCGCTTGTCGGGGCGATGACGCCTGCAAGGATCTTGGTCAGCGTCGATTTGCCCGCGCCGTTTTCACCCAAAAGGGCGTGAACCTCACCGCGCCGCAGGGTGAAACTGACGTTTTTGACGGCAGGCACGCCACGGTATTCCTTGGTGATGCCCGTCATTTCGACGATGTTTGTCATGTCCGCACTGATCGACATCATGCCCCCTCAAGCCGCAACGACAGGATCGCATCACCGCCAGTTGCCGCGAAAATCAGGTTGCCTCCCACTTCGGCGCAGGAGGATATGCCGTGGCGTTTGCCATCAGCGCGGCTGTGAAAGCTGCGAATCGGCTGAAATTCCTCATCCAGTTCAACGATCAGCCCATAGGACCGCGAGGGTGCCCAGGGTTTCAGCATGGCTAACTTCTTCAGCGTGCCACCTTGCAACGGTTCGTAGTAGCTTTCCATTGGGCGCAGGCTGGGGGCGACCCAGTAGATGTCCGGCATCTCGGCCATCATCCGGTCGCGGAACGCTGTTTCGCGCATGACAAGTTCAACAATCCGCCGGCGGGGCGCGAACAGCGGCAACCATGCGCCAAGACCGGAAGAGGTTGGCACAAGGCGGGCGGGATAGGCGGGCAGGTCGGTCAGCACCGGTTCCGGCGGCTGGCCGGGACGCAGCATGACCAGCCGCGCCTTCCAGGATTCCGACACCAGAATGGCGTCGTCAGTCAGGGGCAGCACCCCGAACGGCCATGACAAGCCATCGGCCCGGCGGATGGCCTTGCCGGTCTTCAGCGACAGCTCCCACACGCTGCCCGCAGCATTGCGTTGCAACAGATCGTGCCTCCAGCCCTCCGGCCCGTGCAGGGTCGAGCCGTTTGCAATAATCAGCGTTTCGGCATCCTTGAATGCCATCGCAACGGGACAGTTGACTTCGAACCCCGACGTGACCGGAAAAGCCTTGCCGTCCAGAGCGCCACCGATCACGCGGATGCCGCCAGCCGCCAGACCGATGGCGATCATGCCCTGATGCATGGCCATGGCGCTGACCACGCTGTCGCAGGCGGTCAACGGGACTGGCTGGCCATTTCCAAAGCGAAACACCTCGTGGCCGCATGAGAAATAGCCATCTGTCCCATCATGGATCAGGTTGGCGGGCGACGGCGTCGCAAACAGCATTTCCGCAGCTTCGATCTTGCTGTTTGACCGGAGCGCGCCGTCCATCGGCGGCACGCTGATCGTAGACTCGCCGGCCCCCCGGAAATCGTCATACCATCGTTTCAGCGCGTTCATCATTTGGCGCCACTCCCCCAGTAAGATTGAATGCCGGTCCAGTTCGGGTCAGCGCCCGGAATCTTCCACTTGCCAATCCGGTTGTTCAGCGAGCCGCCGAGATAAAGGTAGCCCTTGTGCTCCCGCATCGAGGTGATCATCGGATGGTTGACCCCCTTGCTGTCCCACAGGCAATCAAGCACCTCACCTTGTTCATTGAATTTGATCACGCAGCCCGAATTCATGTTGGGGTACAGCCATTCATCATGGGGGATGCGGTCCACCATCTTCTTGCGGAACGCCGGCATCTTCATTGCAAGGTCGAACACGGGCGCGCGCATGCCCACGAAGGCGCACCAGTAATGCCCATCCGAGGACCGGTTGATGTTGTCAGGGTAACCTGGCAGGTTGGGCATCAACGGTTCGACCTTGCCCGCCTTCGGCCCGGCAAAGTAATAGCGCGAAATGCGACATGGCCAGGTTTCCGCATACAGGATCGACTGGCCGTCATGGGTCACGCAAATGCCGTTCGGAAACATCAGCTTTGGCAGAACGGTCCGGGTGGTGTTGGTCGCGGGATCATAGCAGATGATCCGCCCGTTACCGCGACATTCCAGCCCGTCGATCATCCATTCGTTGACGTCGAAACGGATGGTCGCCTCCGAGAAATATATCTTTCCATCAGGGGCGATGTCCAGATCGTCGGCAAAGCGCATCCGGCTGTCGTCGATAACAGACAGCCAGCTGCGGTTGGTTTCGTCCGAAAGGCAGCGCACTTTCCGGTCGGGTGTGATCTGATAAAGCCCCATGCCCGAGACGGCGACATTCAGGTTGCCATTGGGGTCGAAGGCCATGCCAAGGGGATGGCCGCCGATATGGGCAAAGATCTCCCACTCCTTGTGGTCGGGGCCACGGAAACGCAGCACATCGCCATGACGCGATCCGCAATATAGGTTTCCTTCCGCATCGAGGATCACATCCTCGGGGCCTTCCAGCTCGCCCAAACCAATAAGTTCGACATTGCCAAGCTTGTTGTTGTCGGCGTAGGGAGATCGCTCGTCGATCGTCTCCAGCTTTGGCAAGGCGAAATAGGCGGGCGACACATAGACCTTGGCTAGAACCTTCAACCGGTTCTTCAGCCATTTGACATCGATCGCGACAGCCAGCAGCAGCAACAGGCCCAAGACCAGCGTGTTTGCGCCCGTGCGCAGGCCAAGCCGCAAAAGCGAGCTTTGGATCACGATTACGATCAGGGCCCCAAGAAAGCCCTTGGCGATTGACCCGCGCCCGCCGCCGAGGCTGATGCCGCCCAGAACGGCGGCGGTCAAGGCCGAAACCTCAAGTCCCACCCCGGTGTCGGTGCCCGCGGCGCCAAGACGCGTGGCATAGAACAGGCCTGCCGCAGCGGCCAGAATGCCAGACAGAACATAGGTAAAGAACACCGTCCGTCGCACCGAAATTCCCGCGTTGTAGGCAGAACGCCTCGATCCGCCCACAGCCTGGATCCGCCAGCCGATGCCAAGCCGGGTCAGCATGACATGGGCGAATATCCCGATGATCGCGGCGACGAAAAAGCTGAAGGGGATGCCAAACACATTCCCTTCACCCATGAAATACCAGTTCTCCGACGTGCCCGTGGGCCGGGTCACGACGACCTGATATTTCAGCACCAGCGTGTCGAAGGTTGCACGCACCATGATCAGTGTCACCAGCGTGGTCAGGAACGCGCGCAACCGCAGAAACCCGATCAGGAAACCGTTCAACGCTCCGATCGCCGCCCCGATTGCCAGCGTGGCGATGATGATTACCGGCACGGGCAGCATCAGTGCGTTGAACATCGCCAGCGAACAGAAGGTCGCCAGGGCAAACGTTGACCCGACGCTCAGATCTATGCCCCCCGCCAGCATCACGATGGTCATGCCAATGACGACCAGAAGAAGCTCGCCCACCTGTCGGCCATTGTCGACCAGGCTGTAAGGGGCCAGCAGATTGTCGATGAAGAAGCTGAAGAACACCACGGACAGGATCAGCATCAGGAAGGGGATCGCATTGTCGATCCAGCTCTTCGACAGGATCTCACCGACGATATGATCCGGGAACAGACGATACCGCCAACGGGCATAGAAGTCGGACGTGTTTGCCATTAATATCAAGTCCTGTTGCATGGTGTTGGGGTAGATGCCGGCCGCGCTGTCTGGCCGACATCCTTAGCTGGCCGATCCCGGTTTGGGCGACGCCACAGTCCGGCGTCGCCCGCAAGGTCACAACCGGTCAGTCGAGGCCGTTGGCCAGCGCGCTTTCAAGATTCCAGCAAGCGCCCTTCTCGGCGTTTTCCTTGTTCACAACACGGCTTGGCGTATAGATGCCAAACGGGTTCTTGCCCGGCTCGGCGGGCTTGTTCTGCAGCATTTGCAGAACCACCGTGGACATGTTGCGCGCTGTGGTTGCCGCGTCATAGCTGACCACCACGTCGAAGTTACCGTTTATGACGTTGTCGCAGGTCGACTTCTGCTCGCCGCCGCCAGAGGTGACGATGTGAACCTTGCCCTGCAACCCGGCTTCCTTGACGGCCGCGGCGGTTCCCATGTCCATCACTTCCCAGTGGCCGATGAAACCGCACAGGTCGGGTGTCTGCTTCAACACGGTCGACGCGACTGCCATCGCCTTGGTGCTGTCATAGTCTGCCGGCTGATTGGTCACGACAGTCAGGCCAGGATTTTTCTGGAAGAAATCTTCGAGGCCCTTGTTGGTGATATAGGCCGCCGGCGTCGTCATGTTCCCGGTGATGAGGGCAATCTTGCCGTTGCCACCGTGCTCGGGCGCGCAAAGGTCATACATTGCCTGACCCATCATCTGCGCCTGCGCATACCAGTTGGCCCCGACATAGGCGTCGCCGGTGTTGGGCGACTTCATGTTGACTTGAACGACCGGAACGCCTGCGGCACCGGCCTTGTCGACCAGCCGAACATAGGCCTGATTGTCGGCCGGGTGCAGCACCAGCACGTCGACATTCATGCCGATCATTTCATTGATGGCTTGTGCCCCGGCCTGCACGTTCCAGTTCGCATCGCGCACGATCAGTTCATAGCCATAACGGTCGGCGTCCCGCTGGAGCACGTCATTCCAAAGTTGGCCGAGGTCGATGCCCATCGACAGTGGAATGAAGCCTACGCGTTTCCCCGCGAGTTCAGACCGGGTCATTGCAATCTGACCATCGTCGATTTCTTGTGCAACTACCGCGCCAGACGTCAGGGCCATTGCCGCGACGACAGCCATGGTACGGGTCATATTCTTCAACATTCTCTCCTCCTCCGTGTTTGTATTCAGTAGGTTGCCTAGATGTCCCCATGCTGCGACGTCTGTTCGTCGCGGGGGTTGAAGTATGAATCCGCAATGATTGCGATCAGCAGCACTGCGCCCTTGATTATGTTCTGCGCCGTGTAGGGCATGTTCAGCATCGTCATGCCGTTCAACAAGATCCCGATCAGAATGGTCCCGACCAAGACGTTGCGGATGTTCCCCCTGCCGCCGCTCAGGCTGACGCCGCCGATGACGGCCACCAGAATGACATCATAAACTAGGGTGGAATTGACCACCCGGGTGTTCATCGAGGCGACGGCAGTGGCCGTGACAAGTCCGGCGATGTATCCGATGACGGCTGACAGCACATATTGTGCGACGATCAAGGGGCGGGTCGCGATGCCGGTCGACCGTGCCGCAGCAGGGTTGTCGCCCATCGCATACAGATAACGACCAAAAACGGTCTTCTGCAACAGCAACCATACCGCCAGCCCCACCACGGCAAAGCTGAAGACGATGTTTGGGATGCCAAGGGTTCTGCCCGAGCCGACGATTTCCAGCCCACCGAAATCGGTCGGAAGATAGATCACCTCGGTGCTGACCAGAAAGTACTGCCCGAACCCGTAGATCGCCGTGCCCGAGGCCAGGGTGGCAAAGATGGCCGGAATTTCTGCATAGGCGATCAGGTAGCCATTCACCAGCCCCGCACAGATCGCAAAGCCCAGCCCCAGCAGCAGGGCAAGATACAGCGACATGCCGTTTTCGGTCAGCGCCAGCGTCCAGGCGACCGAATAAGCCATGATCGCCACCACCGACAAATCGATGCCGCGTCCGATGATCGAGATGGCCATGGCAATGCCGAGGATTCCCAGCACGGACACGCTTTGTATGATCGACAGGATGTTGTCGGACTGCAGGAATCCGTCGATGCTTACGCTGAACAGAAAAAGGAGCGCGATTGCGAGGAGCAACACGATGCGTTCCTGCGACATCTCGAAAACTGAAAGTTTTTTCACCCAAGCCCTCCCAGTCTTGATCATCCGATAGTATGATCTACTTTTCTATTGGTCAACCATTTTAAAAATAATACCGTTAAGCAGCCATCCGACACGGTATGCATGTGGCAGCGACGGCTTATCCGGGTGTGGCAGGTCCTTAAGACCGGCCGCGTCGATCCCGGACTTGCTTTCATTGGACCACCTGCCACGGCAACTGGGTAAAGGTAGTCGCTTGCGCCCTCTCGACCCTCGGACTCTTGCCACTCTCTCGATTGGTCTGAGTAGTGCAACTATCAAATTAACTAATGGTCTAATAATTAGTTGATGTATGGTGAGTGCCGGTTTATGGTGAACCGAAGACCGTGAGGGGGAAGGCGCTTGACTGCTTCGACTGAACAGAATGTGGCGGCAACAAGCGTGATCCACGGGGAACCCGAGGCGTCCGAGGTCGATCTGCGCAACTGGATCGAACAGGTCACCGGCGCCTCGGTCACAGGCTGGGAGCAGATCTCCGGCGGTAACCGGTGTCGGTCATGGGCAGTCGAAACCGGCATTGGTGAGGCCAGGAACACGGCGTATCTGCGCTACCAGCCGCCACGCCCACCCTCGGCAGAGCCCTATACAGTATGGCGCGAGGCACGAATTTATCAGGCATTGAAATCAACTGAAGTACCGGCCCCGCAGTTGTTTTTCGTGCATCCGCACCATCAGGCGATTTTGACCGAGTTAAGGCCGGGGCGGGCGGACTACCGGTCGCTGCACAGTGATGCCGAACGCAGCGCCATCGCCGAAGATTTCGCCAAGGCGATTGCCAGCTTGCACCGGGCCCCCTTTGATTCCGCCGACATTCCCGGTCTGACCCCGGGCGCACGGATCGCAGACTGTGTGCGCGCCGAGCTGGACATCTGGACGGCAATGTATGCCGAGACAGGGCAGGCCGACCCGCTGATCGAACTTGCATTGACCTGGCTGCGCGACAATCTGCCGGACCCGGACGGCAGGCCCGTTCTGGTTCACGGCGATGCCGGACCGGGCAACTTTCTGTTTCAGAACGGCCGGATGACGGCGCTGCTCGACTGGGAACTGGCCCATGCCGGAGATCCGATGGAGGATCTGGCCTGGTTTTCGATGCGCAACGTGATGGAGCCGGTTCCCGACTTCACCGCCTGCATCCGCGCCTACGAAGCTGCTGTCGGGGCACCGGTCGACGTCGCGCGCATCCGCTATCACCGGGTGTTCGTATCGGCGCGAGTGGTGATCATCCGTCACCGCAATGTCACGGGCGAGGCCGGAAACTCCATCGTTTCGCGATCGCTGAACTGCCGGTTGCTGGTCGATGCACTGGCGCAGGCAACTTCGATCGCGCTGCCGATTTATGAACCGGCGCAAGCGGCGCCGACCGCCCAGACACCGCTGTATGATACGGTCATTGACGACATGCGTCACCGTATCGCGGTTCCGACCACGGACCGGCGCATCAGGGAGTCGGCAAAGAATGCGGCCAAGGTGCTGAAATATCTGCGCGAAGTGGACCGGCTCGGCGTTATCGTCGACCAGCGCAAAGGTGCTGCGCTGACCAGCCTGCTGGGTTATGCTCCGAACTCCGCTTCGGAAGGCGAGGCGGCCCTGCTGACCGCGCTGCGCGACAGGTCCATTCCGTTCGACAGAGCTGTTCAGTTCATGGCCGTCCGGGTAGCGGGTGATGCGCAGTTGGCTGCCCTGACCTCGGGCGGGTTGGCGAACCGGGGCTTTCCGTCGCTGAAAAGCCTGGAAGCGAAGACATGACCGTGCGCGAAGGAGACGTGACGTGACGCAATCCCCCGGAAAGTCCGATCAACCGCTGCATGGCATCGTCGTCATCGACCTGAGCCAAATCTATAACGGTCCCTATGCGACTTTCCTGATGGCTGCCGCCGGGGCGCGTGTCATCAAGATCGAACCCCCCTCGGGTGAGCCGCTTCGGCGGCGTGGGGTGGTAGGAGGCGCGGCGCTGCCATTCGCAATGCTGAACAGTTGCAAGGAATCGGTGGTGCTGGACCTGAAAACCGACGTTGGCAAAGCGGCGCTTCTGGCGCTGGCGGCGACGGCGGATGTGGTGGTCGAGAATTATGCGCCCGGCACGATGGACCGGCTGGGCCTTGGGGCATCCGTCTTGCAGGGCCGAAACCCCCGGCTGATCTATGCGGCCAGTTCGGGCTATGGCAGCGACGGTCCCTATCGAAGCTATCCCGCGATGGACCTGACGATCCAAGCGATGTCCGGGGTGATGAGCACGACCGGATTTCCGGACCGGCCGCCGGTCAAGGCTGGCCCCGCGCTGTGCGATTTCTTTGCCGGTGTGCATCTTTACGGCGCCATCGCCACCGCCTTGTTCGAGCGCCACCGCACCGGCATCGGGCGGCGGCTGGAGGTGTCGATGCAGGATGCCGTCTACGCCTCGCTCAGTTCGTCGCTTGGGATGCAATGGGGTGCGCAGGGGCGGGCCGCAACGTTGCCGCCACGGACCGGCAACCGTCATGCCGGCATGGCCGAGGCGCCTTACAATGTCTATCCGACCAGCGATGGCCACATCGCGATCATCTGCGTCGGCGACGTACACTGGGGCAATCTGTGTATGGCCATGGGCAAGCCCGACCTTCCCAAAGAGCCGCGCTTTGCATCATTGAAAGCGCGCGTGACGGCGATGGACGCGGTGGATGCCATCGTGGGCGGCTGGACGGTGCAGTCCCCCAAAGCAGAATTGTTTGCAAAACTGATGACGGCGAAGGTGCCCTGCGCCCCGGTGCGGACCTTGGACGAGGTGATGCTGGACGAAAACATGCACGCGCGCGGCACCCTGCAATGGCAGGACCATCCACAGCTCGGGCGCATCGTCGTGCAGCATTCGCCGCTGCGTTATGACGGCGTGAAACCGCTGCCGCTGGTGCCAAGCCGCGAACTGGGGGCCGATACCGAAGCTGTGCTGCAACAGATCGCCAGCGCCGTTTCTCACTGAACCGAGGCAGGGCCCCGCTAGGGCCGGAGGAAGACGAAATGGGCATTGTGGGCATCGACGTGGGGGGAACCTTCACCGACCTTTTTTATTCAGGCGCAAATGGCCTGTCCGTGCTCAAGGTGCCGTCAACACCCGATGACCCGAGCCGCGGGCTGATCGACGCGATCACGGTCGCGGGCATTGACCTGCAAGATCTGGATGTCATCCTTCACGGCACCACGATTGCCACCAATGCCGTCATCGAACGGCGCGGGGCGCGCTGTGCGTTGATCACTACCCAAGGCTTTCGCGACATTCTGGAGCTGGGTCGCCGCGATCGTCAGGCGATGTATGGAATGACCGGGGTGCAGAACCCGCTGATCCCTCGCCGCATGCGGTGGGAGGTGCGCGAACGCATGAATCACCGCGGGGAGGTGGTTACGGCGCTGGATGAGGAAGGGCTGCTAGCGCTGGCAACCTCGCTGGCCGCCGACGGTGTCGAGGCGGTCGTGGTGTCGTTCCTGCACGCTTATGCGAACCCTGCCCATGAACTGCGCGCGAAGGCGATCCTGCAAGAGGCGCGTTCCGACTGGGAGGTGGTCACCTCGCATGAGGTTGTCCGGGAATATTTCGAATTCGAACGCACCAGCACGACGGTGGTGCAAGGGTATTTGCAGCCATTGGTGGCACGCTATGCCCGCAACCTGACGGACCGACTGGCGACGCTGAATTTCGACAAGCAGACCCTGGTGATGCAGTCCAACGGCGGGCTTGTGCCACTGGCACAGCTTTCGGGGCGGGCGGCGAACATCGTGCGGTCGGGCCCGGCGGCAGGAGTCATGGCGGCGGCACGGATCGCGGGCGAGGCGGGCTTTGCCTCGGTCATCACCGGCGACATGGGCGGCACCAGTTATGATGTCGCGGTGGTCATCAACGGCGCGCCGCAGATTGCCGAGACGACCGAGCTGGATTTTCGGGTGCCCCTGCGGCTACCGATGATCGACGTGCAGACGATCGGGGCAGGCGGCGGCTCGATCGCCTATCTTGACCGGGGCGGCATCTTGCAGGTGGGGCCGCGCAGCGCGGGCGCCGTGCCGGGGCCAATCTGCTTTGGCCGCGGGGGAACAGAACCGACCGTGACAGATTGCAACGCCGTTCTGGGCCGGATCAACGCGGATCATCCCATAGGGCTCAAACACCTGACGCGGCTGGACGTTGATGCGGCGCGTACAGCACTTGGGCGGCTTGGCGCATCGTTGGGCTTGGGCATCGAGCAGACGGCCGAGGCGGTTCTGACCATCGTCAACCATATCATGGCGCGGCGCACCCGCCTGCTGACGGTCGAACGGGGCCACGACCCGCGCGGATTTGCGCTGGTGATCTTTGGCGGGGCAGGGCCGCTGCACGGGGCCGCGATCATGCGCGAGGTGGGCATCCGCACCATGCTGTTGCCGCCGCATCCCGGCGTGCTGTGCGCGCTGGGATGTGCCGGGGCGGACATCCGCTACGACCTGTCGCAAACCCTCGAACGATCGGTTGCCGATCTGGAGGCCGCAACCCTGCACACTATCCTTGCCGGTCAGCGCGCCCAGGGTCTGGCGCAACTGGGCAGTACGGGCGTGATGCTTGAACGATCCGAAGTCAGTCATGCGGCCAACATGTCCTATATCGGACAGATCCACAGCCTGCGCGTCCCCGTCGAGCCTGACTGGTCGCTGGCGCAGATCGTCGCTGCGTTCGAGGCGGCTTACCGCCACGAAAACGGTGCGACCTTGGGCGATATCCCGGTGGTGCTCGTCGGTCTGACGACGGCGGTCGTGGGCGTCCGTGTCAAACCGGCATCGCCCCAAGCTGCAACATTGACCACGGCGCCTGCCGTGGCGCGATCATGGCGCAAAGTCTGGTTCGGCGGCTGGGTTGACACCCCCATCCATGACCGCGCCAGCCTGCTGCCCGGCATGACCTTCAACGGTCCGGCGATCATCGAGCAGGCCGATACCACCAGCGTGATCGAACCGGGCATGACGGTCCGCGTCGATGCCTTTCACAACATTCTGGCCGAGGTAAAATAATGGATACCGCGACGAACCCCATAGCGAACCCGGTGACGGACCCGGTGACACTGGCTGTCGTGCGGGGCGCGTTGGAACAGATCACCGACGAAATGGACCTGAACCTGATCCACGCGGCGCTGTCGCCGATCATTTCGGAAACCAACGACTGCGCGCACGGCCTGTATGATCCCGAAACCGGCGAGACGATTGCGCAAGGCGGATATGGCCTGCCGATGTTTCTGGCCAACATGCAGTTCACCATTCAGCGCCTTATACCGATAGCCATTGCTGCGGGCGGGTTCCAGCCGGGCGATGTCTGGATTACCAATGATCCCTACCTCTCGGGCACGCATCTGAACGACGTGGTCCTGATCGCGCCGCATTTCGTGGAGGGCAAGCTGTTCGCCCTCTTCGCCAATACCGGGCACTGGATGGACATGGGCGGATCTGCCCCCGGTGGCTGGGTGCCGACGGCGCGCGAAATCCATCAGGAAGGCATCATAATCCCGCCGATGCGTCTGGTCGAAGGCGGCAAGCGCAACGAAGGCATCGTCAGCATGATCACAGCGAACGTGCGGCTGCCAGAGCAGCTGCTGGGGGATCTGGCGGCGATGATCAACGTCTTTGCGATCGGTCGGCGCGGCCTCGATGATTTGATCGCGCGCTATGGCACTGTCACCTTGAAAGCCTGCATCGCCGAGATGATGGTGCGGTCCGAGGCTGAAATACGGTCCTACATCAGCGAGATCCCAGACGGTACGTACCGAATCACGGACTATTTCGACAATGACGGCGTGGTTGATGCGCCGCTGGCCGTGAAGCTTGCGCTGACGGTGCAGGGATCGGACCTGTATTTCGATTTCACTGGCACGGACGGCCCGGCGGTCGGACCGATGAACATCTCTGACAGCACGACGAAATCGCTGTGTTTCGTGGCGCTGAAACACATCTTCCCAGAGGTTCCTGTGAATGGCGGCGCGTTTCGGCCCACGCATTTCACGATCCCCAAAGGCAGCATTCTGGCGGCAAGCTATCCATCCTCGGTCGGTGGCACCACGGATGTGACGCAGCGCGTGGTCGATGTGGTATTCGGCGCGCTGTCGCAGGCGATCCCGTCCAGAGTTCCGGCAGCGCCGTTTGGCACCACAGGGGTGGCCACGGTTTCGGGGCGGCATCCGGACACCGGGCGATATTACGTGGCGGTCTATCCTTATCCTGGTGGCTATGGTGGCAGCGCGGCGTCCGACGGGTTGGTGAACGGCACACCGCCCGGTTCAATGGCAAAGTTCATGTCGGTCGAAATGTCGGAGCACCGCTATCCCGTCCACTTCGAATATTACGCCATCCGCGAAGGGTCGGCGGGAGGAGGGCAGCACCGCGGCGGCTGCGGGTCGGAATACGGGATCGCCACCGACAGCGACGCGCTGATCTCGATCCTGGGGGACCGGGTGGACCATTCACCCTTCGGCGTGCAGGGCGGGCTGTCTGCGGCGTCAAATCGGGTACAAATGCGGTTGAGCGGCAAGACAGTGATCCCGCCGATGCGCAGCAAGGCCGAGAAGGTGGCTTTTGCCGCCGGCGATGCGTTCCACCTCGCCTCGCCAGGCGGGGGCGGGTTCGGCGATCCGCTAACCCGGGATATCGCTGCTGTCGAAGATGATCTGAACGACGGGCTGATCGACCTTGGAACCGCACAGGTCCTTTACCGTGTTGCCGTCGCCGAGATCCGGCACATTCTGGATCGGCCAGTATACCGTCTTGATGCTGCGGCAACCGAGGCATTGCGCAGGGCCGCGATCGGCGAGGTTCAGGGGTGACAACCATGGCCCTTACCGTCTGGGAGTCGAGCCTGCTCGAAATCGCCGATCCAACAGGAAAGATCCTCCGCACAAGTCCGGTCAAAGGGACGATTTGAGCATGGATTTCAGTCTGAGCGAGGAACAAACTGCCATCTTCGACATGGCGCGGGCCTTTGGGGCCGCGCAGATCGCGCCCTTCGCACGGGTATGGGAGGCGGAGGGGACGATTCCGCGCGCGCTGTGGGCCGAAGTCGCCGGTTTGGGGCTTGGCGGGGTCTATGTCAGCGAGACGCATGGCGGTTCGCGGCTATCGCGGCTGGACGGCACCCTGGTGTTCGAGGCGCTGGCGATGGCCTGCCCCTCGGTCACGGCGTTTTTGTCGATCCACAACATGTGTGCCGGGATGATCGACAATTACGGTGCGCCAGACCTGAAGGCGCGGTTGCTGCCGGGGGCCTGCGCGATGGACCGGGTGCTGTCATATTGCCTGACCGAGCCCGGCTCGGGGTCGGATGCAGCGGCGCTGCGAACCAAGGCAGATCAGGTGACAGATGGCTGGCGTTTGACAGGCACCAAGGCGTTTATCTCGGGTGGCGGCTATTCGGATGCCTATATCGTGATGGCCCGCTCCGGCCGTGAGGGGCCACGCGGCATTTCGGCCTTTGTGGTCGAGGCGGGCGCGCCGGGCCTGTCGTTTGGCGGTCTGGAAAACAAGATGGGATGGCGTGCACAGCCGACGCGGGCTGTGCAACTGGATGGTGCCTTAGGGGTTCTGCTCGGTGAGGAAGGGCGCGGCTTTTCCTATGCGATGGCCGGCTTGGACGGCGGCAGACTGAACATTGCCGCAACCGCGCTCGGTGGCGCACAGGCGGCATTTGATGCCACGCTGACCTATATGGCGGAACGCCGGGCTTTCGGTCAGACGCTGGACCAGTTTCAGGCGCTGCAATTCCGGATGGCCGAGATGGAAGTGCAGCTGCAATGTGCGCGCACTTTCTTGCGGCAAGCGGCGTGGAAGCTGGATAGTGCCTCTGCCGATGCGACCAAATACTGCGCAATGGCCAAGCTGCACGTCACCGATACAGCGTTCGAGGTGGCAAACCAGTGCCTGCAATTGCATGGCGGCTACGGCTATCTGGCGGATTACGGCATCGAAAAGATCGTGCGCGACCTGCGCGTGCATCAGATCCTTGAAGGTACCAACGAAATCATGCGGGTGATCATCGCCCGAAGCCTGACCGGAGCACGGCCTTGACCGATATCCTATTGCGCCGGATCGGTCGCGCGGGCCGGGCCACTCTGAACCGGCCTGAGGCGCTGAACGCACTGTCTTATGACATGTGCAAGGCGCTCGATGCAGGGTTGATCGGATGGGAAGCTGATCCATATATCGACCTTGTCGTGATCGACGCGGCGGGTTCCAAGGCGTTCTGCGCGGGCGGTGACATTGCCGAGTTGTATGCGCAAGGCACTGGTGGCAACTTTGCTTTCGGGCAGAATTTCTGGCGCGATGAATACCGGATGAACGACCGGATTGGCCGCTATGCCAAGCCGGTGGTGGTGTTGATGCAGGGTTTCTGCATGGGGGGCGGTGTGGGGGTGGCCTGTCATGCCAGCCACCGTATCGTTGGTGAAAGCGCGCAAATCGCGATGCCTGAATGCGCGATCGGGCTGGTGCCCGACGTAGGGGGCTCCGCTCTGCTGGCGCGGGCTCCGGGGCGGCTGGGGGCCTACCTTGGCATGACGGGCACGCGTATGGGACCGGGTGATGCCATTCATGCGGGCTTTGCCGATCTGTTCGTGCCCGAGGCGGACTGGCCGGCCCTGATTGCCACCCTGTGCGAAACCGGCGATGTTGGGGCAATCAACAGGGCAAGCCGCCCGCTGCCTGCCCCGGCCACGCTGCCCGCCCTGCAATGCCAGATCGACCGGCATTTCGGCGCCGAGACACTTGCGGCTGTGCAGGCCTCGCTGGCCGCTGATGACAGCGACTTTGCCAAGGGCGCGCAGAAATCCCTGGCGCGCGCTGCGCCCTTGTCGGCCGCGGTGGCTCTGGCGATGCAGCAACGATTGGGGCCGGTCCCGACCCTGCGTGACGCGCTGGAACTGGAATACCGCGTCACCTTTCGCGCCCAGGCCGACACAGACTTTCTGGAAGGCATCCGCGCCATGATCATCGACAAGGACCGCAAGCCGCGCTGGCGTCACGGCAGCGTCGTTCCCCTGACCGAGATTGCGGCGCTGTTGGCGCCGCTTGGTCCTGATACTCTGACCTTACCCGACACAACGACATAGGAATAACCATGCAGATCGGATTCATCGGCCTTGGCAACATGGGCGGCCCGATGGCCGCGAACCTGGCGAAAGCGGGCCATCAGGTGACGGGGTTCGACCTTACAGCGTCGATGCCCGAAGGCGTCACTGGCGCCAGGTCTGCAGCGGCGGCTGTGGCTGGTACAGACGTGGTAATCACCATGCTGCCCAACGGCGCGATCCTGCGAGGCGTGGCGACTGAAGTGATCGCGGCAATGAAGCCGGGGGCCGTGCTGTGCGACTGTTCGACCGTCGATGTCGAAACTGCACGCGCGGTGGCGGATCAGGCGCAGGCTGCCGGATTGAGTGCGCTGGACGCCCCCGTGTCAGGCGGTATCGGCGGGGCAACGGCGGGAACGCTAACATTCATGGTGGGTGGCAGCGACAGCAGCTTTGACGCCGTCAGCCCGCTGTTTTCCGTGATGGGACAAAAGGCGGTGCATTGTGGGGCCGCAGGGGCCGGGCAGGCCGCCAAGATCTGCAACAACATGATTCTCGGCGTCACCATGATCGCCACCTGCGAAGCCTTTGCGCTGGCCGACAAATTGGGCCTTGACCGGCAGAAGATGTTCGACGTGGTGTCCACCTCATCCGGGTATAGTTGGTCGATGAATGCCTATTGCCCCGCCCCCGGCATTGGCCCGAAGTCACCCGCTGACAATGGCTATAAACCCGGTTTCGCCGCCGATCTGATGCTGAAGGATCTGCGCCTGTCGCAACAGGCCGCGTCGGGCGCCAATGCCGATACGCCGATGGGGCAACTGGCGACCGATCTTTATCGCCGTTTTGTCGAGGACGAAGGTGGCAGAGGCATGGATTTTTCCGCCATGCTGCCGCGTTTTGAAAAGCGGGGTCGCCATGAAGTATGAAACCATTCTGACCGAAATCCATGGCCGGGTTCTGCTGATCAGTCTGAACCGGCCCCAGGCGCTGAACGCATTGAACCGGCAGCTTGCATCCGAACTGATTGCCGCCGCAGTTGCCGCCGAAAAAGACGACGGCGTGGGATGTCTGCTGATCACCGGGTCGGACCGCGCATTTGCGGCGGGCGCCGATATCAAAGAGATGGAGGAGCAAACTTTCGCCAGCATGAACGCCGCCGACTGGTTTGCCGAATGGGAGGTGTTTAACGCCCTACGTAAGCCCACGGTCGCGGCGGTGGCGGGTCACGCGCTGGGCGGCGGCTGTGAACTTGCCATGATGTGCGACGTGATTCTGGCTGCCGACACCGCCAAATTCGGGCAACCAGAGGTGCGGCTGGGTGTCATGCCGGGCATGGGCGGCAGCCAGCGCCTGACGCGGCTGGTCGGTCAGGTCAAGGCGATGGAAATGTGCCTAACCGGGCGCGTGATGGACGCGGCAGAGGCCGAACGGGCGGGTCTGGTGGCACGGGTCTTGCCCGCCACCGACCTGATGGACGAGGCGCTACGAGTGGCCACAGTCATAGCCGACCTGTCGTTGCCGGCCGTCATGGCCATCAAGGATGCCGTGCGCCGGGCGGGCGATCTCCCGCTGGCCGACGGTATCCGCTACGAACGCCGCCTATTCCATGCCCTTTTTGCCACCGAGGATCAAAAGGAAGGGATGCGGGCCTTTTCCGAAAAACGCAAACCGGTTTTCGTGAACCTTTAGGGGTTTTGCGGCAGGATATGCAGCGACGTCGCCGCAGCTGCAAGCGTGACCTCCCGCTGCGCAATGTTGGCGTTGCAGTGCGGGCCTCGCAAGTATGGCAGCGTGGGGAGTTTCCGATCCGGCCACCGGTGCTCTCCAATGCACAGAAATCCCGCGTCATCGCGTAGATCCCGATGTAAGCCGTGCGCCAGTCCCAGTCCCGCAGCTTGGAGCTAATAAGTGGAGTTGCCTCATGACCTGAATGCCGCCGTCGGTTTGGTTGCCAAGATAGGCCATCGATGAAGATGTCCGATTGTTCGGCATAAGCTAAATCTTGTCCCCGCAACCAAATATCTAACCTTTCTAGATGGTTGCAATGCAACAAAAACACTTGTGTATCGACCCGCGCATTCTACCTCAACGCCACCTCAACGTTTGATGAGCCCCCCTGAAAAGAGGAGGCTTTTTGCATTTTGTGGGGAATCACTGGCCTCTGACTTGTCTTGGCGGCAGCTCACGCCGGCGCTAGCGCCTTGCGCAACACGCTGAATCGCAGTCGGTACTGCGCCGGTGTCAGCCCGACCTTGCGACGGAATAATCGGCCGAAGAAACTTGCATCCTCATAGCCGACCTCGTTGGCTACCCCTTCAATGGCCACATCGGTGCGCTCAAGCATCTGTTTGGCCTCTTCCAAGCGCAGCGCATGCACATAGTCCATTGGCGTCATCCCAGCAGCTTTGCTGAAGCGGCGCACGAAAGAGCGCTCTGGCAGGTTCGAAAACGCTGCCATCGCTGACACCGGGGCTGGTAAGGCATAGTTGTCTGCAAGCCACTCCTGACAACTGCAGATGACCGCGTCTGGCGCATTGCTGCGACTCAGCAAGGCAGCAAAGGGCTGCTGCCCCAGATCGTGCCATTGCAGCAAGTAAATCTTGGCTATTTGCAGCGCCTCTTCCAGCCCGACATAGCGCGCGATCAGGTAAAGCGCCAAATCCTGCCAGCTTGAGCCACCTCCTGCCATGACGATCCGCTGTGCTTCCCCGCTGAGAACAAGCGACTTTTCCGCGCGCACCTGCACGCCCGGATAATTGTTGGTCAGCGTTTTCACATAACCCCAGTGGATTGTCGCCTCCCGCCCGGTGAGAAATCCGGCCTCGCCTAACAGCACCGCCCCAGAACAGGCGCTGGCCAACATCGCCCCCGCAGCATGGCATCGTACCAACCAATCTGCTTCGGCCTGATACTGCCCAGCCACGCTTTCCCTTGGGTTGACGAAGAAATCCGGGATGCAGACGATATCGGGTATCGGGCAAGAGCTGAAATCGTGGTCGGGATGCACGTTAATGCCATTGGCAGCCGCAAAGCTTTGATGAGTGCGGGCCACGATCAATGGCTGCATGCGCTGTGCGCCGGCCGTGCCCTCAACGATGAAGGGCCAATCCCGCCCCGGGGAGCAGAACACATCAAACATCCCGAACAACGCCGAGGCCGTTACCTCGGGCACCGCCAATATCGCCACAATGATACGTCCGTTTTCGTCCGGCATGGCAGGAATGACCGCCTTTCAGCATTTTCGGCTTTAGCAGAAAGCCGCCGATTGCGATAGACTTCGGACATCGAATGGAGGGAAACCCGATGTCACATGAACTTCTGCGCTCCCAGCTTCATGGCGATCTGATCCTTCCCGAGGATGCAACCTACGACGAACTCCGCGTGGTCTGGAACGGCATGATCAACCGCCGCCCTGCACTTATCGTGCGCCCCCGCAACGCTGCCGACGTCGCCTCGGCGGTTCGATACGCCCGCAATAGTGGTCTGGCCATTGCCATCCGCAGCGGCGGGCACAATGTGGCGGGCTATGCCGTATGCGAAGGCGGTATGATGATCGATCTTTCGCGGATGGCCGCCGTTCGGGTCAGTCCGGCCTTGGATAGGGCTTATGTTGAAGGCGGCGCAACTTGGCGGGATGTCGACGCTGCCACCACAGCATTTGGCCGTGCCACTCCGGGCGGGTTGATTTCGGCAACCGGAGTGGCGGGACTGACGCTTTCGGGCGGCATCGGCTGGCTGCGCGGAAGCCATGGACTAAGTTGCGACAATCTCCTGGCCGCTGACCTGGTAGCCGCAAGTGGCGATCTGATCCGCGCCAGCGATAGTGAAAATCCCGACTTGCTGTGGGCGCTGCGCGGCGGCGGCGGCAATTTTGGAGTGGTTGTGTCCTTCGAATTTGCCCTGCACCCGATTGCATCAGAACTGATGTTCTGCGCCCCACTCTATCCTGAGGAAGCCGCCAATCAGATCTTGCCGCTTTGGCGAGACTTCATGGCAAGTGCCCCCGATAAAGTCTCGGGCCTTGCAGAGTTTTCCACCATTCCCGACGATCCAGCTTATCCCGAAGACATCTGGGGCCGCCGCGTTTTGGCATTGGCCACAGTCTATGACGGCCCCGCTGATGAGGGCGAACGCGTCACCCTACCCTTGCGCAAGCTTGGCGAACCGCTGATCGATCTGAGCGGGGCAATGCCTTACGCCGTGCTGCAAACGGCCTATGACGCGCTGTTCCCCAAGGGGCGCGACCGTTGCTATTGGAAATCAACCTATCTGAAGGCACTGGACGACAGCACAATTCACGAAATCACCGCAGGTCTTTCTGCCCGCCCCTCCGAGATGACCTTAGCTTCGATCTGGAAGTTTGGTGGTGCGGTACAACGCGTGGCCGCCGACGCTACCGCCTTTGGTGATCGGTCGATGCCTTTCATGCTCAGCCTTGATGCGATCTGGTCAGACGCAAAAGACGATGATGCCAACATGACTTGGGTCCGTAACCTGTGGCATGACATGCAGAGACACTCCACCGGCAGGATGTACCTGAACTTCCCTGGTCTTGGCGAAGGCGAGGGCCTCGTCGAACGTGCTTTTGGGTCCGCTGCCTACGCCCGACTGCAGGCCGTGAAACGCAAATTTGACCCCGAGAACGCGTTCCAGATTAACCAAAACATTCCGCCAGCTTAGCTATGTCCGACATCGGAAGTCGTGCTTTCCGACTTGCTTGGATATGGCCGATTGGTCTTAGACCAGCCTTCAGGTTATCCCTTTCCAAAAACGGAGTCCGAGTGGTGGTCCCCGCCCGCGCCACCACTTTCCAACTGGCCAAGGTTGCGGTCACCGGCGCGATGGTCCGGGCCATCCTTGCCGCCATCCACTGTACGGGTGCCGCCGTCAAGCGCGTGATCTCGCATCTGGCGAAAACCGTTTCAAAGGGCTTGCGCAGAATTGAATTGTCCCACGATCCAGGACTCGAAGGCCTTGATGGTCTTTTGTTGGGGGTGTTTGGGGCGATGCGCGAAGAAGAATCCATAGCCGTCCAGAGTCAAGGATGAAACCTTCAGCAGCACGCCTTTGGCCAGTTCGGGTGCGACCAGGATATTACTGCAGATGGCGATGCCATGGCCGGCGATAGCTGCTTCGATCCCGTGAAGATCTTCCCGGAAACTCAGGGACGCGTGCATGGCAAGGTCCGGAACATCCATCCCGCTCGCCCGTGCCACCCGGACCCATTCAAACCACATTGGCGGATTGGAAAACTCTTCGGGCCATTGTCCGTCAATCAGGGGAAACTGCAGCAAGTCTCGTGGCGAAAGGTCAATCGGGACAGGCCCGACGAGGGAAGGACTGGCGACCACGATATAGCTGTCGCGACCGACTTCAGAGCACACCAATCCCTTTGGAGCCGTGCGGGTGTAACGGATCGCGATATCGACCTGGTCCGCTGCGAGGTCCAAAAGTTGGTCCGTGCCCATGATGTCGAGACCGATATCGGGATGACTGATGCGCCAAGAGGGCATGCGCGGCACGATCCAGCGCGCGGCAAAGGCATTGGTCGCGGTGATCCTCAACCGCTGGTTGGAATTGCTGGAGACTGCGGCCAGCCCTTCTACAAAGTTATCTAGTCCCTGGCTGATGGACGGCAGCAGACTGGCTCCCGCTTGCGTTAGCGACAGAGGGCGCGGGCGGCGCTGAAACAGAGGCTTGCCGCAAAACTCTTCCAGCAGGCGGACCTGGTGGCTGATCGCGGTCGGTGTCAGCGCCAGCTCCTTGGCGGCGTTCTGAAAGCTCATCAGCCGTGCAGCGGCTTCAAAGGCGCGAAGTGCGGTCAACGGGGGAAGCGTTCGCATCAGATCTTTCTGTCTTGATGAATGAAATTCACCCTAACATGAAAACATCGGTTTTGCATCACTTGGGATGTCGGCGCACATTGAGCGCAGGTTGACTTGCAAAGGTAACTGAACATGGATGGCTCTCATAGGGAATTGCTGCCAGATTTGATCGGCCGTGTTCAGGCGCTCTCATCCATTGTGGATCGGCACCGTGCTGAATTTGACAGCCTGCGCCGGCTGCCCGAGCCCGTTACAGATGCCATGGCTGCGGCGGACCTGTTCCGACTGTGGACCCCGCGCGCCTTGGGCGGCGCAGAGATCAGCCCGCAGGACCTGGTCGAGGTAATCGAGGCCGCCGCTGCCCTCGACGGCAGTTTTGGCTGGTGCCTGACGAACGCCAATACCATGGGACGGATCATAGCCTACCTGTCGCCGGAAGTTGCGCGCGACTGGGTTGCTGGGCCAGATTGCCAGATGGCAGGATCAACGGCCGCCCTGGGCAATGCACGCCGTGTCAAAGGCGGGTTCGAGGTCACGGGCCGCTGGCCCTTTGCAAGCGGCATTCCGTCAGCACGGCGCGTCATCGGCCTGTGTCAGATCGAGGGTGAGGGAGAGCCAGCAAATCCAGCGCTGATCTTCTGCCATTTCGCTGCAAACCAGGTTCAGATCACGGAAACATGGTTCGTTTCTGGCCTGAAGGGCACCGGCAGCAACGACTTTGCGGTGGATCGTCAGTTTGTGCCACTTGAGCACACCCATGGCTTCGTCGATGCGACTGCTTGCCATGACGGCCCGCTTTACCGC
>JANNBI010000368.1:0-1778 GCA_031385345.1 Paracoccaceae bacterium
TCAAGACTATCAAGGCCGAGTTGATCTGGCGCAGGACTTGGGAAGCGCGCCGCCAAGCCGAAACCGCCATCTTCCAATACATCAACGGCTTCTATAACCCCCGCTGTCGGCATTCAACATTGGGAGGGAAGAGCCCCTTGGCATTCGAACGCCAAGTGGCCCAAACGAGCACCTGGAGCGGCACGAATACGCGACAAGACCACTGATCACCTTTGCGGCCGGAGAGCAGAGTTTGGTCAGGGTCACCGAAGCGAACACCTGATCTTCCTACCGACGGGCCAGCTTTTTGCCGCGGTCACCGACCGCAATCAGACCAACCGCATCGTCAGCCGGCTTTTGCCCGGTGCCATCGTCGGTGAGATTGCCTAATACGCCGGGGTAGAGCGTACCACGACGCTGACCGCTGAAATCGCCAGCACGGCCCTGCGCATCGACGCCTCGGCTCTTGCCTTGATGGAACGCAACGATGCCGCCGCCGCGGCACAGGTCCACCGGGCCCTCGCCTCGGTCCTGGCGAAACGATTGCTGACGGCGTACCTTCGTAGCGACGCCGAGCTTTAGGCTTTGTCTTAGCCAGCGGCGATTGACCAGATTTGGGGCCGCTTTATGCCAAGCTGCGCCAACAGAGTCTGCCAGTCGGGACCGCTTTGGTCTGCGGGCATGCAGCCGGTCTGATTCAGGCGGAACAGGGCCTGCGCCTGATTGTACAACATCCCGCGCGTGGCTGCCGCTTCGGCCGATGCGCGCCAGTGTTGGATCGCAACTTCGCGCTTGCCGCGATACCATGCCGCGTCGCCACTGGCGAGTTCGGCCGAGGGCGTTCCGGCCCGGTAGTGCCGCGCCATCCTTGCGCCGCTTTTGGCAACAACCGCGCTATGCGCCAGCAGGGATTTGTCGCCGGTCCGCCACCAAAGGTTCCAAACCGCATCACACAGATAACTGACATTCTGGACCATATAGACCTGCGGGCGGCTCATCCCGCGCACGACGCGACCGCGTCATTCAACCCTGCCCGCACCGTGGCCAGATCGCCGTCCACAATCGCCAGCAGGGACCGCGCATAGCCCTCCACGACATTGGAATTGTCGTTGGTATCCCCCTTTTTCGTGGGGTCGTTCAGAATGCCGTGCAGGATGCGGCAATCCATGCGGGCTTCGTCCAGCCGGTTCAGGCACATCAGATCGCGCAGGCGGCCATTATGCGACCAGGCGATCGAATGGCCGATATCGCGGTCTCTTGCGGCGGCCAAGGTGGCGTCGCTGCAAACCTTGGCTTGGTCAAACAACCCCTCAACCCGTTTGAGGTTGCCCAGTGACGACATCGAGGTTCCCCAGTTCTTCAGCTCACCGCAATGATCAGCCACCTGCATGGACCGGCGGAAATGCGTCTCACCGGTCGTCCAGCCGCACTTGCCCGTCTCAAACACGCCCGAGGCCATATCGACCCAAGAAATCGTCGTCATGTCGCCCAGACGTTCAGCCATGGCGATGGACTTCTCTTACAGATCATTGCCATCCAGCGCCCAAGGCAAGGCGCGCGAAATCAGGACCATACCCATATAGATCTTGGCCAGCGATGTGCTGTCGCCCCCCGCGTTTCGGGCCAGATTGACGCCGCGCAAAACCTCGGCCAAGGAAAAGGGCACCTTGATCAGTTCGTAATGGATTTTGGAAAGCGTCATGGTGATTTCAGCCGCGTCGAGCATCGTGCCGCGCTGTG
Organism: Paracoccaceae bacterium; assembly: GCA_031385345.1. Taxonomy (GTDB): domain Bacteria; phylum Pseudomonadota; class Alphaproteobacteria; order Rhodobacterales; family Rhodobacteraceae; genus CAIYZT01. The sequence goes on from JANNBI010000368.1 coordinate 1,720, forward strand.
TCGTCGGGCGCGGGGGGGCGGTGCGGTCGCAGGCGGTATCCGGCAAAGCCGACGATGGC
>JANNBI010000369.1:0-5915 GCA_031385345.1 Paracoccaceae bacterium
TGGGTCGGTCTGCTGGCCGGGCGTTTTGGCGTCCCGATCTTTTACCACGGCCCAAGGCAAGATCTGATCCTTGTCAGCTTTTCAGCCATGGCAACGCTGGCCATAGCGGCGCTTAGCCTGCTGGGATTCCTGCCAGCCGGACCGCTGACCACCGGAATCGGCATGGGGCTGGTGTTTCTGGCCGGGCTGGGATCGTCGATCTTTTACCCGATGGTCATTTCGCTGTTGGGCAATGTGTTTCCGCAGGCGCAAAGTCAGGCCATCGCCTTTGCCGCGACGGGCGGCGGGGTGGGGGCGTTCCTGTTCCCCTTCCTGATGTCGGCGCTGGCGCAGGGCTGGGGCATCCGCGCCGGATTTGCCACCTATGCCGTGTTCAGTGTGGCGATGACGCTGGCCGCTATTGGGCTGACAATTGCCGCGCGGGGCAAGATCAGCGCGGCATGATTTTTGGGGATCGGGGGGATACAACCCCGCCCCACTTTCAACAGGCTTTCATGAAAGTGGGGCGGGTTTTGTCGCTAACCGCTTGAGACTCAAGCAAGTCAGAGGCGACTTGGTGCCCAGGAGAGGCATTGAAGTATACTATATTTGGGTAGCAAGTCATATCAGGCCGGTTGGGTCTGAACACAATATTTTGAAAACATATAATATTTCTCAATCGTCGCCACCCACCCTCTATCATTCGACTTCACACCATACTAGATTTAGGGGTGGATACAGAGGTGGATAGTAAGTGACCCGCGCGCTGAACAAGTTGAACGCCCCGAAAGTCCGCTCTTGCGCACCTGGTAAGTATTCCGATGGCGGGGGCCTTTGGCTGGTGAAGCGAGAGGATGGTGGCGGGCAATGGGTGTTGCGCGTCACCGTTCACGGGCGGCGGCGGGAGATGGGTCTTGGCTCAACGACCGAGGTGCCGCTCAAGGAAGCGCGCGAGTCTGCCGAAAAGTGGCGGGCCAAGGTTCGCGACAACAAGGATCCGATCAAGGAGCGTGAAAAGGAGCGGCGCGAAGCAGCGCGTAACCTGCATATCTTGAACGATGTGGCGCTTGACGCCTTTGAGAGCCGCAAGGCTGATTTGAAGGGAGACGGCATTGCGGGCCGCTGGTTTAGCCCTTTGCAGCTGCATATCCTGCCCAAGCTGGGCAAGGTGCCGGTCGCGGACATTGATCAAAACGACATTCGTGATGTGCTGCAACCGATCTGGCACTCCAAGGCTGAGACGGCGCGCAAAGCGATGAACCGCCTTGCCATTTGTCTGAAGCACGGCGCGGCGCTGGGTTTGGACGTGGATCTGCAGGCAACCGAAAAGGCGGCGGCGCTTTTGGGGAGGCAACGCCACAAGTCGCAGAACGTGCCCGCGCTGAACTGGCGGGAAGTGCCGGCTTTCTATGCAAGCCTCGCCGACGGAACTGTGACGCACCTAGCCTTGCGGCTTTTGATCTTGACCGGCGTCCGTTCCGGGCCGCTACGATTCATGACCGAGGCCCAGATTGACGGCGACGTTTGGACCATCCCGGGGGAGAGCATGAAGGGCCGCAAGGACGCCACGGCAGATTATCGTGTGCCGCTGTCGTCCGAGGCCCTTGCCGTGTTGGACCAAGCCCGCCGCCTCGCCCGTGACGGCTTCATGTTTCCGAGCATTCGGAAAGGCGTGATTTCGGATGCCACGATGTCACGCTTGATGGAGCGCCGCGACATGGACGCCCGCCCGCATGGGTTCCGCTCCAGCCTTCGGGATTGGATCGCTGAAACAACCGATACCCCGCATGACATCGCGGAAACTTGCCTTGGACACACCGTCGGCGGATCGGTCGAACGCGCCTATCGCCGCACGGATTTTCTGGAGCAGCGGCAGGTGCTGATGGAGCGCTGGGCAAGACAGGTGACCGGGCAAAACGGTCAGGTTCTCAAACTGGTTGGGGAGGCATAACAGATGTGGATTTCGCCTATTGGCTTGCCATTGGAAAAGATACTTTTGACCCTTTCCTCAGCGGCGCTGAACATAGCAAAAGCAAAGCTCCCCCCGCCTTTTTCTGCGCTTCCTTTGGTCGATGGCCTCAACGATGAGGAGCGAAAAACAGCAGAGAAAAACTATCCCCGCTTGATCCAGGATTGCGATACTTATGCAAAGGTGCTGCTTATCGAGATGGTCCAGAGGAACCCAGCAAAGTCGCTTATAGCGACGGACCCGCTGGGACGGCGGGTCGCTCTGTCCACTGATATTCTGCCACGTCCGGCCAGATTCAAAGACCTTAGGGCATTTGGTCTTCCTCTCCTGGGGAACACAAAGACGCAAGATGGTGGAAGCGTTAACACACTGCGTGTTAGTTGGATGTTGGACGAGTTCAAATCTGGCATATGGGCTGAGGCATCTTGGAAACAAGGGATTTTCGAGGATGAGGAAGCTCCAATGCCATTCGCTGATCGGATAGGCCCGGAAGCAGTAAACTCCACGGTGTCCCTTTCTCGACTACGCAAATGGGTCGAATACTTGAAAGCCATGGCAGCGGCAGCGGAAAAATGTCCCATGCCAGAACGCGTTCCAAAGGCAATACTCAGAGACGTTGAGCATTTTTTGCCCCTACTGGATGCCACGCTCCGAACCTTTGAGCCGATCGAGGGATGGAAAATCATTTTTGAAGGGAGCGTCGAACCACAGGATTACACTACGCCTCTAGGTGTACGCTACGAAATGGACGAAAGCGGCGAACTTGGAGCGCTTGATGAAGAGAAGCCGAAAAAAGGTAGAAAGGGAATACATATTGCAACAAGGAACGCGATCTTGGCCGAATTTGAAAGGCGCTACAGCGCGGGCGAGTTTCCACTAGGAGCAAAGCAAAGTTGGATTGTGTCGCTGGCGCAGGAGTTCAGCAGTGAAAAGTTAAACGTGAAGATCGGAACCACAACTGCCAGAGAAATAATCATGCCCGTTTTGTCGAAAATCCTGACTTAGCGAGATTTCGAAAAAGCACATGCATTTCTGAACCGCTGAATCATTCCATATCAGAGCCCGTCCTCCCATCAACACCTCATACCAACCGCGCTCAGCCGCACATGAGGTGATGAAATGACCGATCCACTTGTCGCCCAACAAGCAAAATACCTGCAGTCAGTTACGAATATCGACAGTAAATTGATTGACCCCCTTCTCACAGCAAGTGAGGGGGCTGCGCTTATCCAAGTGTCCGTTCCAACGTTTTGGCGTTGGGTTTCGAAACGGATTCTGCCGAAGCCTGTAAAGCTCGGCGGGATGAGCCGCTGGCCACAATCTGAACTTTTGGCCGTGATTGAAAAGGCCAAAGCCGCCCGCACCTCCGCATAAAGAAACCGCCACCCTGCGAGGATGGCGGCTCTTTTCTTTGGAAAGCATTGGCGTGCTTCAAAGACTAGCGCATCGCGTCCAAGCCCGCAATCAAAGGCTTAGACCATTGACACATAGGAATGATGCACAGAACCTGACGTCAGCACTGGCCGGGGAATGGCGGGGCCAAAGCGGCCTTGCGCCCTGCCCGGTTTGCCAGATCGAACGCCGCGCCGATCAACGCGGGCTTTCGATCCGGTCCGAAGGCGGGACCCTGCTGGCCTTCTGCCACAAAAGCGGTTGCGACTTTCGCGAAATCTTGCGGGCGGCGGGGCTGCCGCGTGATGCCCTGCGTACGGATCCCAATGCCGCCCGTGAACCGGATGCCAGGCGCGAAGCCTATGCTGCGGAGCAACGCACCAAAGCACGGCAGCTCTGGGCCTCCTGCAAGCCGCTGCCAGGCACCAAGGGCGAGGCCTACCTGCGTGGCCGGGGCATCACCTGCCCGCTACCGCCGTCGCTCGGTTGGGCCGTCGATGTCTTCCACGCCCCAAGCGCGCGCTGGCTCTCGGCTATGGTTGGTGATGTATCCACAGGCGGGGTGCATCGGACCTATTTTGAAAAATCCGGAGCCCGCGTCAGGAACAATCCCAAGATGATGCAGGGCCCCTGCGCGGGCGGTGTTGTGGTGCTGTCTGAGGCAACGGGTCCCCTGGTTGTCGTTGAAGGCATAGAAACGGGCCTGAGCCTTCTGAGCGGGCTCCTTTCGGGGCCAGCGACAGTTTGGGCGGCGCTGTCCACGTCGGGCATGAAAGCTCTGACGATGCCCAGCGTCCCAGGCGAACTAATCGTGGCCACCGACTCCGATGATGCCGGGGCTGGATGGTTCGCTGGCAACGCCTTGGCGCAGCGGGCGGCGGCATGTGGTTGGGCCGTGTCGATGTTGCCCGCGCCTGAGGGGCAAGACTGGAATGACGCTTTGCGCGCGGGGGGTGCCGCTTGAGTAGGCCGCAGCCAATCCCCTTTACTCCGCAGGCAGAGGCCCCGCCGCTATCTTACGATTTCCGGGCATGGCAAGAGATTGACTGTGCGCAAATCCCCCGCGTGCGCTTTGTTTACAGCAACACATTCGCGGCGGGCTATCTCAATGTGACGTTTGCCGCCCCCAAGACAGGCAAGAGTCTTTTGGCGCTGTCCGAGGCCATTGACGCCGCCACCGGACGCGGGTTTCTCACTGGGCGAGTGTCTGCGCCGATTAAGGTTCTTTACTACAATGCTGAGGATGATTTGGCCGTCATTCAAGGCCGAGTGGCGGCGGTGTTGCAGGCTTGGGGTATCCCGCAGTCCGAAATCGTAGGGCGGCTTTTCGCCGGATCAGGCGTGGCATCTGAAAGCCCAGTTGTCTTGATCACGGGCGCAACGGGTGAAATCGCGGAACCTGCATTCGTGGCCCTTGCCGATCTGATCAAGCGCGAAGGCATTGGCCTTGCGATATTTGACCCGCTTCAAGACCTGAGCCAGAGCCCGGAGACTAACGAGGTGTTTCGGGCGCTGGGTGGGCGCATCCGGGCGCTGGCCGCAGATACCGGGGCGGCGATTGGTCTGGTCCACCATACCCGCAAGCCTTCCCCCGGCATCCAAGCAACCCTTGATGATGGCCGGGGCGGCTCTGCCCTGCGCGGGGTGGCGCGGTTCAATCGCTTATTGGTGCCGATGACAGGGGCCGAGGGCGCGCAGGCGGGTGTTGACGACTTCCGGCGTTACTTCCGTATCGGCGAGACTGAGAGCAACCTAGCGCCGCCGTCATCGGATCGAAACCGCTGGTTTGAGAAGACGGGTGTGACGATCGCCAATGGTGAGAACGTCGCCACCATCCGGCCATGGATCTGGCCCGAGGCATTTAGCGGTATCACCGCCAATGACGCCTGCCGAGTAAGGGCTGTAATTGCCGCCCGCGAAACTCCACCGCGCGAAAGCAGCCAAGCCAATGATTGGGTCGGGAAAATCATTGCCGAGGTGCTTGGCCTTGATCTGGGCAGGAAAAGCGAAAAGTCACGGGTAGCAACGATCCTCAAAACTTGGATCGAAAGCGGCGTTCTGGCGAAGGAAGCTTTTCCCATTGGCGTGAACCGCAAATCGGTGCCTTGCATCATTGCAGGGCCGAATAATCCTGCTGAGGTAGAGCAATGACCGAAACCACTTGCACCCACTTGCACCCACCACGATTTGACACCTGCGACCTGCACCCACCGCCACCCCCTTTAGGGGTGTGGGGGTGGGGGTGGTGGCAAGTTGGAACCTATCACCTGCACCCGCCGTGAGCTTTTTACGATCTCAGACTTGCGCCGATCAGTTCGAAAGGAACAACTATGGCTACCGCAATACGCTCCGGCGCAATTGTCCACAGTATAGGTCGGCGTGACGCTAATCTGGAACCCGCCCTGCTAGCCCAAGAGGGCCTTGGAACTGTGCAACTGGAAGGCTCGGTGGCTTGGTCTGCCGCCATTCCAGAAACCCTCCATAAACACGAACTGCAACCATCGCCGGATGATTGAGCCGAAGCTCTAGCCGTTGCCGGCCCGCGGTGAAGAAGCAAGCCAGATGGAAAATGAAC
>JANNBI010000410.1:0-2203 GCA_031385345.1 Paracoccaceae bacterium
TCGCCAATCACCCGGTCGCGTGCGAATTGGAACCTTGTGATGCGAAAATCGGCTAGACTCATGGGAACGACTCTCTAATCGCTTTGTGATACAATCTGATCTATCAGATAAACTAACTGAAATGTCAATGACGGAACCGGACCCGATGCCGCTGAAACCCAAACCCGAAACCACCCCCGCCCCCAGACTTAGCGAACTGGCCTATGAACGCATCCTCGAAGGGCTGTTCGCCCGCCGCGTGCAGGTCGGGGCCTTTCTGTCACAGGGCGAATTGTCCGAACTGGTGGGCGTGCCCATCGCCCCCCTGCGTGACGCCCTGCGCATGCTGGAGGCCGAGGGCGTGCTGACCATTCACCCCCGGTCCGGCATCCAGTTTGTACGCCCGGGGCTGGAATTGACCCACGCCACCTATCAGTTCCGGTCCATCATCGAACGCGCCGCGGTGCGGGTCTTTGCCGAGATGGCCGACGATTGCCTGCTGACCTGCCTGACCGATTGCCATGCCAACCTGATCGCCAAGATCGAAGCCAATGGTCTGGCCCCCGATGATCTGGCCGAGGTGGACCGTCTGGAACAACTGATGCATTCCTCGGTCATCGGGATCATGCAGAACCCCTTGATCGACATCAGTTATCGCCGGATGATGAACTATCTGCGCCTGCTGCGGCTGGACCGGAAATTCACCAGCCCGATCATCTTGCGCACCCTGCGCGAACATTCCGAGATTCTGGCCGCCTGTACCCGCCGCGATGCCGACGCCGCCGAAGCCGCCCTTCAGGCGCATCTGATGGCCGCGATCCAGCGCAACATCGGCTTCATGTAGGGGACGCGCGCGGCCTCGGCAAATCCCCCACCCAAGCCACAAACCCGCCCGCCCAAAATCCGATGGCAAGACCAGTCGTTTGGATCCTGGCCCGCGCGTCTAACCGTTGATCTTGCGCAAAAAGACCCCCAGTTCGGCGGCATCCATCTGCACGACATGGCGATCCTCGGGATAGGCCCCACTTGCAACATCGGCAATGAACTCGCGGTAGGCATCGACCCTTTCGCGCTGCAACCGGTCATATTCGGCGGCGAAATTGCGGTAAACCTTGGCGTGGCGTGGCAGGTGACCGCGATTTTCGCCCAAGATATCCTCGGAAAACAGATATTGCGCGTCGCAGCCCGGACCCGACCCCATCGACCACAGCAGAATGCCGACGCGGCGGCTGATGGCGCTGGCAACCTCCACCGGGACCACCTCAATCTCAACGGCAAAGGCGCCTACCGCCTCGTACGCCTGCACCTCGGCCAGCATCGCCGTGGCCTGCGCCGCCGTCTTGCCCACCGCCTTGAACCCGCCGGTCCAGGTGTTGCGCGACGGCACCAGACCAACATGGCCGACGACCGGAATATGTTCATCCGCCAGAAACCGCACCGTCCCCAACCCGCCGGAACAATAGATCGCATCCGCACCCGCGTTCAGCATCTTGCCGGAAAACCGCAGGTAATCGTCGCGCGTCCCGGCAGACCGGTGATCCACGCCGGTCATCGAAAACAACGACGGCGCGACGCGGCGGTAGTCGGGATGCGTCACCAGTTCGGACGGGACGGACACCACATCCACCCCCGCCTCTTCGGCCGCCGCCGCTTCCTCCAATGTGAACAGGCGCAGCATGGTCAACTGCCCCTTGCCCTTTTTCGCGCGCAGATCCGCAACCGTCGGTTTTTTCCGCATGCCTATCCCCTAGCCAATGTCAATTTCCACCCGGCCCGCCACCAGCCGCACGGCATAGCGCCGCAGGTCAATGCAAACCGGCGCGCGCAAAGCCACCCCGGTGCGATAGTTGAAGCGCCCGTTGTGTTTGGGGCATTCGATGGTGTCGCCGTCCACCAGCCCGTTGCACAGATGCACCTGTTCATGCGTACAAAGCCCGTCAGTGGCGTGAAACGTCCCGTCCGGCGCGTGATAGATCGCATAGGTCTGCCCGGCATGGTCAAACCGGATCAGATCTTCGGCGTCGATATCATCGGGGCTGCAAGCGTCAATCCAGGGCATCTCAGGCTCCGTCTCTGGCGATTTCAAGGGCGTGAAATTCGTCGCGATAAGGCCGCGCGGTGGCGGGCAGATCTTTGCGTGCGCAATGGCTGGGATCGCGGCGCTGGCGCAGCAGGGCGCGCGTCATCTCGACATAGGCGGCGAATATCGACGGGTTGGGCGCGG
>JANNBI010000439.1:0-3439 GCA_031385345.1 Paracoccaceae bacterium
GACAAGCAGCCCCACCACGGTTATGACACCGACAATCATGGTGATCATCAAGGTGGTCACCAGCAGTTTCAGAAATCGCAAGCCCGGCGGCAGCTGTGGCTCTTCCTCAGGATCCGGCATGGCTTTCCTCTCTGACGACACCGACGATGACAGCCTCGACAGCGCGGGCGGTCTGTTGATCGTCACGCTGGACGACGCCCCGCCCGAACGTCTTGATAAGGCGCTTGCGGCCTGCGTACCAGAGCAGGCGGCCCTGTCGCGCACCCGGTTGATGAAGATGATTGCCGAAGGCGATGTGCTGCGCAACGGCGTGGCCGTCACCGACCCCAAGACCAAGGTTCAAGGGGGCGAGGTGTTTTCCCTGCGTCTGGCCCCGGCGATCGCCGTCGAAACCCTGGCCGAGGATATCCCCCTGTCGGTGATCTGGGAAGACGGCGACCTGATCGTGATCGACAAACCGGCAGGCATGGTGGTGCATCCCGCCCCCGGCACGCCGCATGGCACCTTGGTCAACGCGCTGTTGCACCATTGCGGCGACACCCTGTCCGGCATCGGGGGCGAGCGTCGCCCCGGCATCGTTCACCGCATCGACAAGGACACCACGGGGCTGCTGGTGGTGGCCAAATCCGACCGCGCGCATCACGGCCTTGCCGCCCAATTCGAAGCGCACACCGTCAACCGGCACTATCTGGCGGTGGTCAACGGCGTCCCCTCGGCCCATGATCCGCGTCTGCGCGGCATGAAGGGCGTGACGTTTGAAGCGGGCGGCATCCTGCGCATCGCCACCCATCTGGCCCGCCACAAAACCGACCGGCAACGGCAGGCCGTGGTCTGGGATCAGGGCCGCCACGCCATCACCCGCGCTCATGTGGTGCAGGCCTATCACGATCATGCATCGCTGGTGGAATGCTGGCTGGAAACCGGCCGCACCCACCAGATCCGCGCGCATATGTCCTATGGCGGACATGGGCTGATTGGCGACCAGACCTATGGCGGCAAACGGCGCTTGCCGGAAAAGCTGTTCGGCCCCGCGGCAGAGGTTGCCAACACCTTCCCCCGTCAGGCGCTCCATGCCGCAAGTCTGGGCTTTGCCCATCCGGTCAGCGGCGAAATGCTGGAATTCAGATCGCCGGTGCCGCCGGACATGGCGTGTCTGATCACGGCGCTGGGCGGAACTGTTCCGATGTAACCGCGTTTTAACCTTGCACGGCCAGAATGCCCGCGTGGGATGGCCAAAGGGGTTGATCATGCAAGTCACATCTTATGCCGGCGGCGCCCTTGGTTACAGCCTGCGCGATCTGGCGTTCCGCTCGCCCACGACACGAAGCTTGCCCAACGCGGCCCCCCAACAGCAGCCCGCCGTGTCAGGCGATGCGCCGATGGGCGACACCGGAACCGGGCAAACCCGTCGCCCGCGCGACAATCCGGCAGAGGGGTCGGACCGCGCCCTGCACCGGATGGAACGTTTGGGCCGCTTGCTCGACCGTCTGATAGCGGTGTCAGGCGGCAGTCCCGGCGGGTCGGGCGTGTTGGTGGCCGGTTCGGCGGGCTCTCACAGCGGAATCGCGGTGTCGATCCCGGCGGAGCGACCAAACGGAACCTATCTGGATCTGCACCGGGGGCCAAATTCCTGGATGCGGTTTCATGGCACGGCTTTGGCCGATACCGTGGCGATGGTGGCCTCAAAGGTCGGGGCGGTGGACAGCGGCGAAGGCGCGGACGAGGTGTCGATCCTTGCGCGGCGAGTGAACGGTGTTGCAACCGGGCAGGGGGCTGATGCCCTGTCGGTTGTGGCGCGCAGCGTGCGAAACATCGCCACGGACCCGGACGACGCCAATTCTGGCGCGTCCGACGCCGTCGCCATCGCGGCGCTGCGGGTGGACGGGGTCAGCACGGGCGGCGGCGATGACGCGGTTGCGATCCTTGGCCTTCGCGTCAGCGACATCTCGACCGGCAGCGGAAATGACGCGATTTCCGTGGTTGCCGAACAGGTTAACCGCATCGACGGCGGTGCGGGTGACGACGTGATCGCGGTACAAATGGGTGTCGGTGACGCCTCGCCAAACCTCGACCCTACCCCGCCCCAAACGGCGGAAGATCGGATGCTGTCGGCGGTCAACGGCGGTGTTCAGGTTGATGGCGGGTCCGGGTCTGACACGATGGCGGTGACAACGGATGCGACCATTGGTCTGTCCGGCGGCACTGGCAATGACAGCCTGACGCTGAACGGCGGTACGGCTGGCCTGTTTTACGCCCTTGGCGACGGTGACGACACCGTTGCCCTTGGTGCCGGAACCGAGGCTTTGGTTCAGATAAGCGCGGATTTGGGGGCCTATATGGTCCAGACCGACGCCGACAGTCTGACACTCACCTTCTCCACCGGCTCCATCACCTTTACCGGGCTGGAGGGTTCGGGTGCGATTGGCCTGCGCACCGGCGACGGCGAGGAGCTGTTTTTGCACCCCGGCACCGCCACCAATCTGGACATGCTGGCGTGAAAACGCCCCCGCGCTGCGACCAAAACACCACAGCCACTGACGATTTCGTGAACCGTATGTAACAAGCCTTCACATTATACTTTGCCACCTTAACTCACAGTCAACAAAAGTCGGTATCTTGCCCCTTGCACCATCGGGGCCGGTTGCATAAACCGACAAACCTCCGGGGGCCGTCTGATGGACCCGGCAACATTGGGAGCGTCCAAAGTGAGCACCTATACCAATCTTCCCGCCCCGTCCCCCGAACAGGGGATGAACCGATACATGCAGGAAATCCGCAAGTTTCCGCTGCTGGAACCCGAAGAAGAATACATGCTGGCCAAGGCCTGGGTCGATCACGAAGATCCCAAGGCCGCGCACCGGCTGGTGACCAGCCACCTGCGTCTGGCCGCCAAAATCGCCATGGGCTATCGCGGTTACGGTCTGCCGCAGGCGGAGGTTATTTCCGAGGCGAATGTCGGTCTGATGCAGGCGGTCAAACGCTTTGACCCCGAAAAGGGCTTTCGTCTGGCAACCTATGCGATGTGGTGGATCCGCGCCTCGATCCAGGAATATATCCTTCGGTCGTGGTCCTTGGTGAAACTGGGCACTACCAGCGCTCAGAAAAAGCTGTTTTTCAACCTGCGCAAGGCCAAGGCCAAGGTCGGCGCATTGGAAGAAGGTGATTTGCGCCCCGAAAACGTCGCCCAGATCGCCCGCGACCTGTCGGTCACCGAAACCGAAGTCATCGACATGAACCGCCGCCTTTCCGGCGGCGATGCCTCGCTGAACGTGACGGTCGGGGCGGACGGTGAAGGCTCCACCCAATGGCAGGACTGGCTGGAAGATGAAGACAGCGATCAGGCCGGCGATTATGCCGAAAAGGACGAGTTCGACACCCGCTATGCCCTGCTGACCCAGGCCATGTCGGCGCTGAACGACCGCGAACGCGACGTGCTGGC
>JANNBI010000523.1:0-5161 GCA_031385345.1 Paracoccaceae bacterium
CATCGACACATAATCTTCGACCACCGCCTCGCCCTCGCTTAGGTCGGGGAAACGCACCTCGGCCTCTTGCAGGCCCTCGCCGTCCAGATCTCGGGCGAACAGCGGCAGGGGCGCCAAACCGGCCACGGCCTGCGCCGCCCACAGGGCCTCACGCCGGTTCAGGCCCAGCACGGCAAAGGCATCCGCCTCGGCAAGTTTGGCCAGCGTGCCGGGCCGCACCCCGGCGCGCCGCCACAGATCTTCGACCCCGGGAAACCCGTTGCCCCGGCTGGCGACCATCCACATCGCCTCTTCCTCGGCCAACCCCTTGATCTGGCGAAACCCCAGCCGCAGTTGCAACCCGTCCAGGCTTTCCTCCAGCACATTGTCCCAGTGGCTGCGGTTGATGCAGGGCGGCAGCACGGTGACGCCGTGTTCGCGCGCGTCGCGCACGATCTGCGCCGGGGCATAGAACCCCATCGGCTGCGCGTTCAGCAAAGCGCAGCAAAACACCGCCGGATGATGCCGCTTCAGCCAAGCGCTGGCATAGACCAGCAGGGCAAAACTGGCTGCATGGCTTTCGGGAAAGCCATAGCTGCCGAACCCTTCGATCTGGGCAAAACAACGGGCCGAGAATTCGGGATCATAGCCATTGGCCGCCATGCCCGACAGAAACCGGTCCTGAAACTCGCTGACCGATCCGTGTTTCTTGAAGGTCGCTAGGGACCGGCGCAGACGGTCGGCCTCCTCTGGCGTAAACCCCGCGCCGATGATGGCGATCTGCATTGCCTGTTCCTGAAACAGGGGCACGCCCAGCGTCTTGCCCAGAACCTTTCCCAGTTCATCCGAGGGGAAACTGACCACCTCCTCGCCGTTGCGCCGCCGCAGAAAGGGATGCACCATGTCGCCCTGAATGGGGCCGGGCCGGATGATGGCGACCTGAATGACCCGATCAGAAATACTGCGCGGGCGCATCCGGGGCAAAAAGTTCATCTGCGCCCGGCTTTCGACCTGAAACACGCCCAGACTGTCGGCCTGACACAGCATGTCATAGGTCGCCTTGTCCTCGGCCGGAACGCTGGCCAGCGAATAGCGGGTCTGGTGGTGCCGGTCGATCAGATCAAAGGCCTTGCGGATGCAGGTCAGCATTCCCAGCGCCAGCACATCGACCTTCAGGATGCCCAGACTGTCGATGTCATCCTTGTCCCAGCAGATGACGGTGCGATCCTCCATCGCGGCATTCTCGATCGGCACCAGTTCATCCAGCCGACCCTCGGTGATGATGAACCCGCCGACATGCTGCGACAAATGGCGCGGAAAGCCTTGAATCTCTTCGATCAATTGCAAGGTCAGCCGCAAACGCCGGTCGGTCGGGTCCAGCCCGATTTCGGCCAACCGTTGTGCCATCATCTCGCCCTTGGCGCCAAAGCCCCAGATCTGGCTGGACATGGCGGCAAGGGTATCATCCGACAGCCCCATGACCCGGCCCACCTCGCGCACGGCGCGTTTGCCACGGTAATGGATCACCGTCGCACACAGCCCCGCCCGGTGCCGGCCATAGCGGTCATAGATGTGCTGGATCACCTCTTCGCGGCGTTCATGTTCAAAATCTACGTCGATATCGGGCGGCTCGCCCCGCGCTTCCGAGATGAACCGTTCAAACACCATCGTACCGATCTCGGGCGAAACCGAGGTGACCCCCAGCGCGTAACAGACGATGGAATTGGCCGCCGATCCGCGCCCCTGACACAGAATTCCCCGCTCACGCGCGAAAAGAACGATGTCATGCACGGTCAGGAAATAGGGCTCGTAACTTAGCTTGGCGATCAGCGCCAATTCATGCACAACCTGCGCCTGCACCTTGTCCGGCACGCCGTAGGGATAGCGCCAGTGCAACCCGTCCTGCGCCAGACGCGCCAGACGACCGGCGGCCGTCTCTGCGCCCGTCACCTCGGACGGGTATTCATAGCGCAACTCGTCCAGCGAAAAGGTCAGCCGCGCGGACAGGTCATGCGTTGCCTGAACAGCACCCTCTTGTCCCTTGAAAAGGCGCTGTATTTCGGTATCTGATCGCAGCCGTCGTTCGGCATTGGGGGCGGCGTTCTGGCCCAGCTCCTCCACCCGGCAGCCCAGACGCACCGCGGTCAGCACATCCAGCAAACGCCGTCGCGCGCCGTGATGCATCACCGGCAGACCAGAGGCGATCAGCGGCAGGCCCATCTCGCGCGCCAGCAGATCCAGCCGGGCAAAGCGCCCGCTATCTTGCCCGTCATAGCGCGGCGCCAGGATCAGATGACAGGCCCCCGGAAAAGCGCGCGCCAATTGCCGCGCCTGCCCCTGCCACGATCCGCCCGAAGGATGGATCAGCCATTCGATCCCCTCCCCCCAGTCCAGAAAATCCTGCACCCCCAGATCGCAGGCGCCCTTCGCCGCGCGCCTGCGCCCCAGGGTGATCAGCCGCGACAACCGCCCCCAGGCCGCCCGGTCGCGCGGCAAGGCGGTGGCGGTAAACCCGTCACGCGTTACCAGCCGCGCCGCTGGGATCAACCGCACCCTTGGCCCGCCATCCCGCGCCAGTTCCCGCGCCCGGGTATGCGCGCGCACAATCCCCGCGACCGAATTGACATCCGCAATCGCAATCGCCGCCATTCCCATCTCGGCCGCCCGCATGACATAGTCCTCGGGATGCGAGGCCCCGGTCAGAAAGGTGAAATTGGACAGTGCCGACAGTTCGACAAAGGGCATGGGCGGGGCATTTCATTAGAACGTAAGAAGAACATTCTACCCCTCTGACACGATTCTGCCAGCCCTCATTGAAAATTAGCCTTTCCCCGGACAAAAGCGCCAAGCCCCCCCGGTCATCCCGCCCTCACGCCTTCAATGTGGTTCAAATATTCCCCGCCGGAGGCTTCTGGCGTACCGCATCCCCGCCCCGGCAAAACCTGCACATCCGTACAGACGCCCTAATCCTGCACAAACACCCGGCTGGGATGCACTTCGCCGCCCAGATAGCGCCCGACTGCCAGCGCGCGACCGTCGCGACTGGCCCAGCATTCGGTGCCGTAGTCCAGATGCCCCAGAACCTGCCCCGGATTGCCATGCGCCAGACGGGCAGCGCCCTCTTCGGTGGCCACAACCTGCGGCAGTCCGGTCAGCCCCAACTCCAACGGCAACACATGCGCCAGCAGATCCGGACTCCGGGCAAGCGCCTCGATCTGCTCCATCGTGATGCCCTGATCGGCCCGGAACGGCCCCGACCACTCGCGCCGCAAGCAGGCCACATGGCCAAGACACCCCAAAGCCGAACCCAGATCCCGCGCGATGGACCGCACATAGCCGCCCTTGCCGCAGACCATCTCCAATTCCAGATGATCGGCGTCGGGCCGGTGCAGAACCTCCAGCCGCTCCACCCACAACGGGCGGGCGGCAAGATCCATTTCGATCCCCTCGCGCGCCAGATCATAGGCGCGTTCGCCCTCGACCTTCACGGCGGACACCTGAGGAGGCACCTGTTGGATCTGGCCGCGAAACGCCGCTAAGGCAGCGTCAATCGCGCCGTCCGTTGGCCGCAGGTCGCTGGTCTGAATGACCGCGCCTTCGGCATCATCGGTGCTGGTGGCGGCACCAAACCGCACCATGAAACGGTAACATTTCATCGCATCGGTCACGAAAGGCACGGTCTTGGTCGCCTCTCCCAGCGCAATCGCCAGAACGCCAGTCGCCGCCGGGTCCAGCGTGCCGGCATGTCCGGCCTTCTGCGCGTTCAAGGCCCAGCGGACCTTGCCCACCACCTGCGTTGATCCGATCCCCGCCGGTTTGTCCACAATCAGCCAGCCTGAAACCGGCAGCCCCTTTTTGCCCTTGGCCATGGCTAATTCCTTTGCTTCACAACGCCGACCATCGGCCCGATGGGAAACCCGATGTCGTTGCGCCCCAACTGCGGCGCATAAAGCCGCGAGATGGAGCCGTCCAGAAACAAAGCCTGCCCCAGCCCCAACCCATCACGAAACAGCCGCGCGAAACTGTGAAAATTCACTGCATCGTTGGAGATCACAAAGACCGCCGTACCACCATCCGCAGTGACGCCAACCCCGTTGCGATAATTTAGACTGTCCGAGTCGCGGCGGAATTTGGGATGCAAGGCCCCCTCAATCACCAGCATTGGCCCAGACTGCTTGGCCATCCAGCAATCGGGCGGATCGGCGGCAAAGGCCCGACTTTCCAAGATGCGAAAAGCGGGCGCAGCCAAGCCCTTCGGAGCGACACAAAACACCCCGTTCGGCAAAAGCCCAAAGTTGCCCGGCCCATCCGAGGTGACAAGCCTTTTGCGCTGCTCGCCGGCTTCGATATACAGACCGACCGGCATCAGATCTTCGTCAAACATACCGGCGTTCATTGCAAAGGCCAAAGCCTCGCCCTTGGTGTTCAACTGATCTTCCAAAGCGGCAAAATTGGCGAAGGGGCCGTCTGGGCCGACAGAAAACAGCCGCAGATCCTCGTCCGCCGCTACCTCGCAAAGGGTATAGCTGGCCGCGTCGAACATCATATCCCGGCAGGAAACGGCCTGCGCGGGCAGTGGTAGGGTGGCAAGGACGGCAAAGGCCAGACCGGTCAGCGCCGCGCGCATCACTCCTCGACAGACTCGTCATCCGGCTTGGCCAGATCACGCTGAACCGTGGGGTCCGAAAACAGACGGCGGGTTTCATCCATCCGGTCAAAGGTTTCATCGGCGCGGAAGCGCAGATCGGGCGCGAATTTCAACGTCAAGCCGTTCATCACCCGGTGGCGCAATTCGAACTTGTTGCGCGCCAGGGCGACAATCGCCTCTTGCACCGTGGCCCCGCCCATCAGCGGCATCACATAAACCGTCGCCACTTTCAGATCATTGGACAAGGACACTTCGCCAACTGTGATCGACATGCGGTTCAGATCGGGGTCGTGAACTTCGGCCCGGTTCAACACATCGGCCAAGGACCGGCGGATCAGTTCGCCAACCCGAAGTTGGCGTTGCGAAGGGCCATTGCCCGCGGAGGTGCTTTTATATGCCATGGCGGCCAGATAATAGGTTTCGCGCCCGCCCGCAACGGCGGGCTTTCGGGGCGGGCCAAAAGCGGCTAGAGGATCCGAAACGGGAACGGAGTGCTAGCTATGAGCGACCTGCCAGGGATCGTCATCACCGGGG
>JANNBI010000525.1:0-4100 GCA_031385345.1 Paracoccaceae bacterium
GCAAAGGTCTTGGCATCGGTTCTGGCAGGCTTGGCGGACATGCCGTGAAGGCCCCTTTGTCGTTTGATCAAAACAATCGCTTTCGCGACCAACTGTCAATTATGTTTCTTATGAAAGATTCCTGTTACGATTGTTTCAGAATCCAAATTTTCCACCAAGGGACCGCCCCGATGGACAATACATTCGGTCTGGAAGACCAGCTTCGCACCGCCTTGCCCGATCTGACCCGGGCCGAGCGTCAGTTGGCCACCCATATCCTGTCGCACTATCCGGTGGCAGCGCTTGGGTCGATCACCATTCTGGCCAAGGGCGCGCAGGTGTCCACCCCTACCGTGGTGCGGCTGGTGCAAAAGCTGGGGTTCAAGGGCTATCCCGATTTCCAGCGCCTGTTGCGGGCCGAGGTTGAAACCATGCTGGTGTCACCCTTGGCCAAGCATGACCGCTGGGCGGGCGGGGTGCCCGATACCCATATCCTGAACCGCTTTGCCGATGCTGTGGTCACGAATTTGCAAGGCACGCTGGGCCAGATCGACCATGCCGAATTTGACGCCGCCGCCGCCCTTTTGGCTGACCGCGACCGGCGGGTCTATGCGATGGGCGGGCGGATCACCCATTCGCTGGCCGATTACTTTTGCAGCCTGATGAAGGTGATCCGGCCCGAGGTGACGCTGTTGTCGGACAGCTCCTCCAGCTGGCCACCGGCTTTGGTGGACATGGGTCCGGGCGATGTCTTGCTGGTGTTTGACATCCGCCGCTATGAAAACGCCGTGCTGCAAGTGGTGGAACTGGCGCGGGAACAGGGGGCAGAGATCATCCTGATCACCGACCGCTGGGTGTCCCCCGCCTCTGCCCATGCGCGCCATACCCTGTGCTGCCATATTGAAGCCCCCAGCGCATGGGACAGCAATGTGACCCTGATGGTGCTGGTGGAAACCCTGCTGTCCGCCGTCCAGACCCTGTCATGGGAGCGGACGGCGGACCGGTTGAAACGGCTGGAAACCCTGTACGCCCGCACAAGGTTCTTTCGCCGCCACCGTTAGGTTTACCGGTTGTCCTGCTGGGCGCGCACCACGCGCCGCCCCAGAACGGTGATCCGGTAGGGCCGCCCGTCCTGACTGCTGATCAACCCGCGCCGCCGCAACCGCTGAAACAGGTCCAGACCGCAATCGGACAGGATCATGCCCTCGCGCGTCAGGCACATGACCTCGGTGATATGGCCGCGCGGGTCGCGGTCATGGCGGATCGCCCCGCCTTGCGCCAGCGCGTGCAGCACGCGCTGTTCGTATTTAGAGATGTTCATGGATTTGGGTCCGAGGAAGTAAGCGCCATCAGGGGCCACGGGGATCAAACCCCGCGCCCGGCTTGCGCATCCGGTATCAGGATGCCTTAGCGGCGCCCCACAATCCCTGACATAAACCCCTCATCCGGCCCAAAGGTGCCATAGGCGAAGAATACCGCACCATGCGCAAAATTCAATAGCCGCGCGCGCGGTCCACAAGGTTGACGAAGGGCGCGCCGATCTCTCCGCGCCGGATATTTTCAACGATCACTTCGGCGGAGGTGTCGGGCCTTGTGTCCGCCGCGATATGGGGCGTGACGGTGACGCGCGGATGGGCCCAGAACCGGTGATCCTGTGGCAGGGGTTCGACGCGGAACACGTCCAGCGTGGCATGGCCGATCTGGCCGCTGTCCAGCGCCGCCAACAGCGCCGCATCGTCGATCAATGCGCCGCGTCCGGGGTTCAGGATCACCGCGCCGGGTTTGGTCCAGCCAAGCGTTTCGGCGTTCAGGGTGTTTTCGGTTTCCGGCGTGCGCGGCAACAAGGTCACCACGATATCCGCCCCGGCCAGAACCCGCCGCAACCCGTCGTGCCCATGGTGACAGGTGATCCCCATCAGCGTCTTGGGGCTGCGGGTCCAGCCTTCGACCCCGAAATTCAACGCCAGCAAGGCCCGCGCGCAAGCCTCTCCCAGCGCGCCCATGCCCAACATCGCCACCTTGCGGTCGCGCGCCAAGGGCGGGCAGGTCGGATCCCAGATGCGGCCCGGATTGGTGATATAGCGATCAAGTCCCAGATGGTGGCGCAGGGCATGGCCGGTGACCCATTCTACCATCCCCTCGGTCAGGGCGGGGTCAACCATGCGGCACAGGGGCTGGGTCAGGCTGGCATTGCCGACAATCCGTTCGACCCCGGCCCACAGCGACAGCACCGCCTTGGCGCGGGTGAAGGGGGTGAAATCCTGCAACGGGTCCGACGGCGCATAGATGATGTAATCGACCGTCTGCGGTGCGGCGTCCTGCACCAGATCGGCGGCAATCCCGACCTTTGCCAGTGCGCTGAGCAGATGCGGGCGATAGCGGGCAAAGTTGTCGGCCCCGGCGGCCATCAGGATAGTCAGCATCGGCGGCTTCCCTAGATCAGTTTCAACCCGGCGTTCACCGCCAAGGCCAAAATCACGGTATTGTAGAAAAACGACAAGACCGAATGCAGCAACACCGCCCGCCGCAGCCGGGATGTGCGAATTGTGACATCCGAAACCTGCGCCGTCATGCCGATGGTAAAGGCGAAATACAGAAAATCCCAAGGCCCCGGATCGGCGCTGCCGGGAAACTCCAGCGGGGTGCCGGCATCGGCCAGATAATGCAGATGGGCATAATGGAACCCCGCCACCACCTGCACCATGGCCCAGCCCAAAGGCACCGCCACCAGCGCCAGCGTGATCAGCAGCGGCGCGCCGGCCGGATCATTCAGCACGATGTAGATCGCCCAGAAACTGACCGCGACCGAGGCTGCGACCATAGGCAGGATCAGGCCCATGCCCTCATCCGGGTCTTGGGCGTGCTGGCGCAGATCCTGCGGCGTCAGCCCGGTGATGTGCCACAGACTTAGCCCCAGATAGATCGCGGCGAAACTGTCAAAGCCCAGCGTCGCGCCATAAACCAGCGGCAGCCCCGCCCCGGCCACCAGCGCCAGCGCCAGCGCCAGCCCCAACCCGAAAGCCACCAGAAACCGCTGATGCCGCGCCAAAGCGCCCATCATCTGGGCCGATGCACAATGGCGCTTTGCACCAGCCCGAAGGCAAGCAGCAGCACCAGCGTGGCCGAACCGCCATATGACAAGAAAGGCAGCGGCACCCCGACCACCGGCGCCATCCCCATCACCATCGACAGATTGACCGCGATATAAAGGAAGAAATTCGCCGCGATGCCGATGATGAACAGCTGGCTGAAGCGGTCCTTGTTCTGGATCGCTGCCCAGACCAGAAACATCAGAATCAGCGCGTACAGGATCAGCAACGAAAACGCCCCGACAAAGCCGAACTCCTCGCCCAAGGTGGTGAAGATGAAATCGGTGTGCTTTTCGGGCAGGAAATTCAGCCGCGACTGGGTGCCCTGCATGAACCCCTTGCCGGTCCAGCCCCCCGATCCCAGCGCGATCTTGGCCTGGATGATGTTATAGCCCGCGCCCAAGGGATCGGCGGCGGGGTCCAGAAAGGTATCGATCCGCTTGTACTGATAGTCATGCAGAAACTGCCATGGCGTGCCACGGGCGAAGAACAAGGATGCGATGGCCGCCCCGCCCAGCAGCGCGACGCCGCCGAAATACCACCAGCTGACCCCGGCCGCGAACATCACCGCCGCCCCGGCCACGATCAACATCACCGAGGTTCCAAGATTGGGCTGCATCAGCACCAGCACTGTCGGCACCACGATCAGCAGCACCGGCACCAGCACCCACAGGGGCCGCGAGATGCGCTTGTCGTCCAGCCAATCGTAATAGGCCGCCAGCATCATCACCAGCGTCACCTTCATCAGCTCGGACGGCTGCAAGCGCATGAACCCCAGATCGATCCAGCGTTGCGCGCCCATACCCATTGTGCCGAAAAACTCGACCACCAGCAGCAGGATGAAGGTCAGCCCATAGCCCAGCAAGGACATGTTGCGCCAAAACCAGATCGGCGTCAGCGCCACGCCCAGGCTAAGGACAAAGCCCGCCACATAGCGTTTCATCTGCGGCTCGGCCCAGGTGCTGATATCGCCGCCGGCAATCGAATACAGCATCAGCCAGCCGACCGCTGCCACCGCCGTCACCACCAAAA
>JANNBI010000014.1:0-11918 GCA_031385345.1 Paracoccaceae bacterium
GCGGCAATCTGATGTTGGGGATTGTCGCCCATGATGAATTCGGCAAAGCCTTCGATGACATGGCCAGCGGCCCCCGTCCCGGTATGCCCCTGACCGATGATCAGTTTGGTCGAAGAGATGTTCAGCGACAACCGCAGCATCAGGCTGGCCAGTAGAATGGTCGGAAAGGCCGAAAAGTCCAAAGGCCGTTCAATGAACAGGGTGACGGTCAGCATCAGGATCGCCAGCGCGAATGAGATCGCCAGCCCAACATCCAGCATCCAGGCCGGAATCGGCAGGATCATCATCACGATGATCCCCATCAGCGCCAATGCCAGCAAGATGGTCGGGCGGAACAGGATTTCAGGACGCAGATAGGGCGGCATGATCAATGCGCCGCCGCAAACAGCGACCCGCGCGAGGAGGTTCGCGGCACCAAAGACCCCCCCTGACCAGAGGCCCCGGCCAGCAGCAGTGGAAAATTGTTTTCCCGCAGGAATGGCAGGTCCGGATCATCGCCCGCCAGTTGCAGGTTACCTTGATCTTGCGCCAGACCACCCCCCAACAGGGCATCGACTTTGGCCAGATAGGGCCCAGCCAGTTCGCCGCTTTGGGAATGGTATTGCCCGATCGCCTGCGCCCAGCTGCCAGTGGACTGGTACAAGGTCAGCAGGAAGTTCGCGGCATAAAGCGCGTTGGTTTCCGGGTCGAACATCGCCTCAAGTGAGGGGAAGGCCCCGCCATGCCACCGATAATTCAGTTGAAAGCAGCCAACATCGAAATTCTCGGTCCCGGTGTCCAGCACCTGCGAGGCTTGGGCCAGCGCCAGCGCCGCGTCGTCGTAAAACGCCCCGTCACCGCCAACATTGACCGTCCAGGGCCAGGGTTGCAGGCCACGACCCTGATCGCGCCCGGTTTCCACCCGCGCGATGGCCAACAGAATGTCCAGCGGCACCGTGGCGGTCCGCGCCGCGTGGTGGGTAGCCTGATCACACAAAAGCGCCGGGTCAGGCAGCGCTTGCGCCTGCCCCGCCGCCACGAGGCCCCAAAGGGGTAGGATCATTAAGATCAGGGGGTTGCGCATCGGATTCTCCGTCTTTGTCCCGCTTTGCGGGGCGATGGATCAGCGTAACGCGCAATTCCTTTCCGAAGTGTAAGCAGCCGGGTCAGGGCTTGGAATTTTCGACCGGTGGCACGACCTCCAGCAAGGCACGCAGGGCCGTTCCGGTGCCCTGCGCCTGATCCGCCAGTGCCAAAGCTTCGGCCAGGGGGCCCGCAACCGGGCCGGGCGTCGGGGCCAGAAGGGACTGCGCGGCCCCTTGCCATTCCGGCTGTCCACTGGCCCCAAGCGCCGCCCAATCTCGCGCCCGCGCCAAAGCCGCCGTCGCGCCCGTCGCATCCCCGGCCTGCGCCAAGGCCTTCGCCGCCGCCGTATCATCGCCGCTTTGCACCAAGGCCGCCACCCGCAATGCGGCAGCCTCACTACCGTCAAGACCCTCTAGATGCCCCAGCGCCGCACGTCCGTCGTGATTGGCCAGCGCGATCTGCGCCGCCAGAATCCCATCGACGCTATCGGCCCCCGCTATCCAGATCTGCGCCTGTTCGGGCAGGCCCAACTGCAAAAACCGCGCAGCAAAACGGATCGCAACCGCGCGCGCCGGTTCGGGCGCGGTGGTTCCAGGTACCAACGCCGCCTGCTCCATCACTGCCGTATCGGGGCCCAGATCGGCCAACAACCGCCACAGATCGGCCTGAAGGTCCGGCTCTGCCGCCGCCTCGGCAAAGGCGCGTCGGAAATCGCCGCCCAGCGCCAGCGCCAGAACCAGCACCCGGTCAAATTCCGCCGCATCCGGCCCGCCACGACGTTCCATCGCATAGGCCTCCATCGCCAGCACCTCGGCGGGTTTGATCGGCAAGGACCGCGCCGCCTGACCCTCAATCCGGGCCATCAAAGCCTCGGCCGTTTGTGGACCAGGATCGGCCAGCAGGGGGTGCAGCAGGTCATCCGCCGCCTCAAACGCCCCGGCGCGTGCCGCGACCTCGGCGGCGACAATCGCGATGCCGCGGTCCTGCCCCTCACCCAGCCGCCGCACCGCATTGGCAACCACATCCACCGCTTCAACCTCGTTCAGCGCCAAAAGCCGGTCGATCACCCGTGGCCCCAGACTGTGCCGCAGACCCGAGGGCAAGGCCGAAAACGCCCGCTGAGCGGCCAGGGCGTTGATCAGCGTCAAAGCGCCCTCTGGCGCCCCCAGCAGCGCCCAAAGTGCCGCCGCACTGTCGCAGCTTTCCATGCCAGCAAACGCCGGGTCAGGGTCGGGCAGATCAACCAGTACGTGACCAATGCTGCGCCACAGGGCGGCGTCGCGATCCGTGCTGGCGAAGGCGTCCAGCAGGCCCAGCGCCTCTTGGCCAAAGCCGATGAACAGATGGAACCGGATCGCGGCGGCAATCGCTTCGGCGTCGGGCTGATCAAACTCACCCGCCAATCCGTCCCGCGCCTCCGAGATTTGCTGCCAGATCGGGCGATCATCGCCCCAGGCGGCCAGATCCAGTTGCACATCGGTCGGGCATTGCGCACCCTCGACCGCAAGATCGGGCAAGTCAGCCCCCGTCACCCGGATCTGCGGCAGCGCCCCCAGCCCGATCCGCGCCTGATCCCCGGGATCCGCCACACCGTCGATTACCGGCAGGGCGGCATCCTTGGGCAGGTCCATCGTCACGATGCCCTGCGCCGCCCCTTTGCTGATTTCGCGCAGCAGATCATCGCGCAAGGGCACGAGGGCGGGATCCAAAAGCGCGGAGGGCAGCGCGGTCTGCGGGGATGCCGGATTGGGCGGTTCCGGCGTCGGCATCGACGCCCCGCCCAGCGCCGCATCAACCCAAGCCTCGGCAAAAGCGCTGACTGCAACGGGTTCAATCGGGGGGGGTGCGAGCGCCATCGGTTCCGGCCTTGGCAGCTTTGTACCAATCGTTTCAGGACTTATCGGTTCTGGCCCTATCGGTTCAGCACTTTTTGGCGAACCCAACAGCGCTTCATAAGGCGACCCCTCGGGCGGGGGGCCATCTTTCACATCCAGCACGATTGTGCCGGGCCGGAATTCAAACGGGATGACATGGCAATTGCACCCGACCGAGACGCGCAGCGCCCCGGTCACATCGGCCGCCAGCGCCGCGATTCGGCTGCGGCCGATCAGAGTGAAGGCTTCGGTCAGATCGAACTGGCTGACCTCACCGTCGATCTGCAATTCGTATCCATCGGCGCTGCGGCCCAGCACCCAAGCCTCGGGCCGTGCCAGCTCCACCACCAGCCGTGTGAACCCCTCATGCTCTCCTGACAGCACCCGCGCCGGGGCCGCCCAAAGCGGCGCGGCCAGCAGGATCAGCAGCAGGGCCAGCCGACCCATGCTAAGCCGCCTCTTGTTTCAGGGATCGCAGCGCCTCCTCCAGTGCCGAAAAACTGGGGCGCACATGATGCGGCGTGTTCTGACGCCCGACCTCGATGCAGATGTTGGGGGGGTGGCGGTGCAGATTGGCCACCAGCACCTCACGCACCAGCTGATTGAAATGGCCGTCATCCTCGATCACGGTTTTCAACCGGGCCGCGAAGGGGCCCATCAGACCATAGGCCAGAAACACCCCCAGAAACGTGCCGACCAGCGCCGAGCCGATCATGGCCCCCAGAATCTCGGGCGGCTGATCCAAAGAGCCCATGGTCTTGATCACGCCCAAAACGGCGGCGACGATGCCCAGCGCCGGCAGCGCATCGGCCACCGATTGCAGGGCATGGCTGGAATGCATCGCATGGGCCAACGAAGCCTCCACCCGTTTATCCAGCACCTCTTCAACCTGATGCGGATCGTCGTAATTCATCGAGGCGGCGCGCATCGTGTCCGCGATCAGATCCACGGTTTCATGGTCATGCTGAATGCGGGGATAGCGCCCGAAAACCGCAGACTCATGCGGGCGTTCGATATGTTCCTCCAGCGCCACGGGATTGCTGCGCGCGATCCGGATCAATTCGAACAAAAGGCACAGCAGATCGCGAAAGTCGGCGGGCTTCCATTTCGGGCCCTTGAACACCTTGCCGATGTCGCGGGCGGTGTGTTTGACCGCCGCCAGATCGTTGGACACCAAAAAGGCCCCAACCGCCGCGCCGCCGATCATGATCATTTCAAACGGCAGAGCCTCAAGGATAGGCTCCATCTTGCCGCCGTGGATGATGAATCCACCAAAGACCATCACCAGAATGACGACGATACCGATAACCCCGAACATGCCTTGCCCCTTCCGAATACTCCGGCTTCCAGTCTCGCAGCCCCGGGTTAAGAATCTCTGACCGGGGCAGGTCAGACCCGGCGGATCGGGCCGCTAGTCTTTGGGCACCAGTGCGTTGCGACCGGCGATCATCGCGGACACGGTATAGGCGGTTTCCGGGCGCATTCCGGACAGGACCAGCGCCGCCGCATCCGGCCGCATCCGGCCCAGAAAGCCTGCCGCGAACTCCGGCTCCATCGTTTCAAACAGCACGGCGGCGTCTTTGGGTTTCATCGCCTCATAGACAGCGGTCAGGCGCACCAGATCCGCCTCGGCGGCGCCGTCGGCTAACGACAAAGTCTCACGCAGACGGGCCTCGCTGGCGTCCAGCTCGGCCAGACGGACGGTGATCGCGGTCTCGGCCAAGGCCAGCGCTGCCATCCGCTCCTCCAGCGCGGCCGAACGGTTGTCAATCTCGGCTGCGCGCTGCGACAAAGCGGCGGCGAGGGCAACGGGTGGCGCGGGACAGTCCGCGGGCGGGTCCATTTCGGCCACGCCCTCAACCGGCGCTTCTGTCGCGGCCAGCGCCTGCCCAGCTTCGGCCCCCAGCCGCAGCGCCCCAGAGGAGGCGAGCAGAAGGGCAAGTAAAACCAGCGTCCCCGGCCCGGCCCTGCGCTGACCGCTCATTCTGCCGCCTCCAGATCATCCGACCCCAGACGGCTGCGTACCACCCTTGGCCGCAGACGCGGGGCTGCCACAGCGGCCTCGGCCATCGGCGCAGGCGCAACTGGCCGCGCCCGTTCGTCCGGCAGGTCATGCATCGCGGCGACCAGCAGTTCCAGCTTGGCGGCCACCTGTTCGGCCCGCCGCGTCAGCCCGTCCAGATTGCTGGCCGACCCGGTCGCCGCCATGCCAGCCGCAGCCAGCGCCTTGGTCATGTCATCGACCTGCACCGACAGCACCGCAATCGCCCCACCCATCCCGCTTTCAAGCGCCGCGAATTTCTTCAGCCGCCCCGACAGGACATAGCAATAAATCGCCGCCCCAAAGGCCCCCGCCGCCATCAGCATATCCGCAATCAGCGCCATTCTGGCCCCCTAGTTCAGGATGTATTCGGTGATCAACAGGTCGCGCACCCGACCCTCACCGGTGACAATCTGAATACGCCGCAAGATCTGCGCACGCACCCGCACCAGCGCACTGGGATCCTCCAGCTCTGCCGGATCGACGGCATGAAGATAGCCGTTCAATACGTCTAAAATGCGCGGCATCAGCATTGCCACCTCGTCGGAATGGGCCGATCCCACCTCTATCTGGCTGACAAACCGGAGATGCCGCAAAGCCGCCCCCTCGCCAATGGTGATGGTCAGCGCATCCACGGGCAAAAACGCGATGTCGGGCAGCGGGTCAACTTCCGCCTCCCCCTCGGCATGGGCCGCGCCCTCACCAAGAATCATCCCGGAATAGACCGCGTAAAATCCCCCGCCTCCCAAGGCCAAAAACAGCACAAGCCCCAGAATCAACGGGAGTTTTGATCGTTTCTTGGGTGCCGCGGCTTGCGGTTGGTCGTCGGTGGCCAAACCCGCCTCCTGTTGTTTTCACAATTCGAGGTTTGACAGAAGGACACTAACCGATTGTTAAGCCCGTTCCGTCAAAGCTGCACAGATCCGGGCAGAAGCCATTTGGGGGAACAACTGTGCAGAATCTGGTCACGATCTGGCAAAATCTTGGGCTGCGGCGGCAGATCATCGTCGCGGGGGCCACCTTTGCCATGTTCGCGGCGATTCTTTTGCTGGCCCAGTCGGCGGCGGCCCCCAAGATGGCGCTGCTGTATTCAGGGCTGGACCGGGCGGCGGCGGGTGATGTGATTGCGGCGCTGGAACAAAGCGGCGTCGCCTATGTCGTTGACGGTGATGCCATCTCGGTGGACAGCGCGCAGCGCGACAGCCTGCGCATGACCCTTGCCGCCGAGGGGCTTCCGGCGGTTTCCGGTTCTGGCTACGAACTTTTGGACAGCCTGTCGGGCTTTGGCACCACGTCGCAGATGTTCGACGCCGCCTATTGGCGCGCCAAAGAGGGGGAGCTGGCCCGCACCATCCTGTCCAATCCCGCGATCCGATCCGCCCGCGTGCATATTGCGCAGGGTGCCAACCAACCCTTCACCCCCGACGGCGCGCCTTCGGCGTCGGTCACCGTCACTTCGTCGGGCGGTCTGACGCCGCAGCAGGCCAAGGCGATCCGCCATCTGGTCGCCGCCGCCGTGCTGAACCTTGCGCCGAACGCGGTGCAGGTTGTGGACAATCTGCGCGGCCTGATGCCGGATGACGATGACAGCCTGGCCCCCGGCCCCGCGGCATCAACCCGCGCCGAAGAGATTCGGCGCAACCTTGAACGCTTGCTGTCCGCCCATGTCGGCCCCGGCAAGGCCGTGGTCGAAGTCGCGGTTGATCTGGTATCCGAGCGTGAGACTTTGACCGAGGAAAGGGTCGATCCGACCGAACGCGTCGCGATTTCGACCGACAGTTCGGAAAACACCGGCAGCACGCAGGGTGCGAATGGGGGCGCGGTGACCGTGGCCTCCAACCTGCCCGAAGGCGCGGGCGCGGGCGGGACGGCAGCGCCGAAATCCGAAACCGCCGGCACGCGTGAGCAGGTGAATTACGAGGTCAGCCAAACCCGGCGCGAGGTGCTGAAACTGCCGGGCGATCTGCGCAAACTCTCGGTCGCGGTGATCATCGATGGCGTGGATGTGGTGGCCGCCGACGGCACGGTCACCAAGGAACCCCGGGGAGAGGAGGAGCTGGCAACCCTGCGCGAACTGGTGTCCAGCGCCGTCGGTCTGGACGAAGCGCGCGGTGATGTCCTGACGCTGAAAACCCTGAACTTTCAGCCGCTTGGGGTTGAAGGTACTTTGATAGAAGCCGGGCTTATGGCCGGGATAGGTCCGATTGACGTGATGCAGGTCATACAGCTTTCGGTGCTGGCGTTGGTGGCCCTTGTGCTGGGTCTGTTCGTGCTGCGCCCGATCTTGCTGTCGCGCCGCCCGCCCCTTCAGGCGCAGGCCGCGCTGCCCGGATTGGCCGGCACACTGGCCTTGCCGCCAATGCGCGACGGCGCGGGCAACTCCGTCCTGACAGGCACAATTGAGGATGACGACCGCGCCCTGACCACCAATCTGGACGGCGACCAACCCGCCGACCCGATGGACCGTCTGCGTCGCCTGATTCAGGACCGTCAGGCCGAATCGGTCGAGATTCTGCGCGGCTGGATGGAACAGACCGAGGAGCCCGTCTGATGCCGCTGAAGCTGGAAGTCTTTGAAACCGACGAACGTCGCAACGGTCGGTCCGACACAGTTGTGCTGGACACACTGGCGCTGGAAGAGGCGAAACTTGCCGCCTATGACACCGGCTATCAGGCCGGCTGGGACGATGCCGCCGCCGCCCAATCCGACGATCAGGGCCGGATCAAGGCCGATCTGGCGCGCAATTTGCAACTCCTCAGCTTCACCTATCACGAGGCGCGCCAGCATATCCTGCACGCCCTTGACCCCTTGCTGACCAGCATGGTCGAACGGGTGCTACCAGACACCGCCAAGGCCGCGCTGGCGCCGATGATCCTGGAAACCCTGCGTCCCTTGGCGCTGGCCGCCTCCGAACCGCCCGTCACTTTGGTGCTGAACCCCGCCGCCCGCCCTGCCGTTCAGGCTTTGCTTGACGCCAATCCCAGCCTGCCCGTCACCCTGCTGGACGAACCAACCCTGGGCGAGGGTACCGCCTATCTGCGTTTTCAGTCTGGTGAAACCCAGATCGACCTTGACGATGCCGTCGCGCGGATCGCGCGCGCCGTACATGACTTTTTCGCCCTGAACGGGGCCGCGAACCAAAAGGAAGCCGACCATGGACAGCTTAAGTGACACCAATCCCTTCGCCTCGGTCCCGATTGAGGTGGTGATCTCGGTCGGCAAGGCCCGGCCACTGGTGCGCGACCTGTTGAAACTGGGCAAGGATGCGATCCTGCCGCTGGACCGCCGCGTCGATGACCCGGTGGAGCTTTATGTCGGTGACCGCCTGATCGCGCGCGGCGAATTGCAAGAACTGGAGGGGGATCAAGCTGGTCAACTCGCCGTCCGCCTGACCGAGGTGGCCAATCTGCGGGGCGGACTTTGACCGCGACCCTTCGGCTGATGGGCGCGGCGCTGCTGCTGGCTGCGCTGACCGCCGGTCCGCTGGCCGCGCAGGACTTTGCCATCACCCTTGGCGACGGCGACAGTCTGTCGGGCCGCACCATTCAACTTCTGCTGCTGGTCACGGTCCTAAGTCTGGTGCCGGGGCTTGCGGTCATGGTCACCTGCTTTCCCTTCATCGTCACGGTCCTGTCGATCCTGCGTCAGGCCATCGGCCTGCAACAGGCCCCGCCCAACATGCTGATAATCTCCTTGGCGCTGTTCCTGACCTGGTTCGTCATGGACCCCGTCCTGACCGAGGCCTGGCTGCGCGGCGTTCAGCCTTTGTCCCTTGGCACCATGGATCTGCCCACCGCTTTCACCGAAACCATGATCCCGTTTCGCGGCTTCATGGCGGCGCGGCTGGACCCCGATACCTTCACCGCTTTGGCCAATCTGCGTCAGGTCAGCGGCACCGCCCCGGTGGATGCCCCCCTGTCCCTGCTGATCCCGTCCTTCCTGCTGTCAGAGGTCGCCCGCGCCTTTGAAATCGGCTTTCTGATCTATTTGCCGTTTCTGGTCATCGATCTTGTGACCTCGGCAATCCTGATGTCGATGGGGATGATGATGGTGCCCCCTGCCGTGGTGTCGCTGCCCTTTAAGCTGGCGTTTTTCGTGGTGGCTGATGGTTGGGCGCTGATCTCCTCGGCTCTGGTGCGCGGCTATATGTAGGGCGAACGGCGGGCCGTCGCGGGGATCCCAGCGGCGGCCTGCCCCAAGGGCCTATCCCTAGTTCACCAGAAACTCTGCATGCAGCGCCCCGGCGGTGTTGATGCTTTTCAGGATGTCGATCATGTCATGCGGTGCCACGCCCAGCGCGTTCAGCCCCGCCACCACCTCGGAGAGTGAGGTGCCATCCGCAACTTCCGCCAGCCCCTTGCCCGGTTCGACCTGAATATCGGCCTGACTGCGCGGCACGACGATGGTTTCGCCCTCGGCAAAGGGATTGGGCTGCACCACAACCGGCGCTTCGGACACCCGCAGCGTCAGATTGCCCTGCGCCACGGCAACCCGGCTGACCCGAACATCCTCTCCCATCACGATGGTGCCGGACCGCTGATCAACCACCACCCGCGCCTTGGTCGCGGGTTCGACCAGCAGATTTTCGATTCGGCCAATCAGATGCGCCGGCGATCTCTGCCCCGCCCGCCCGACATCCAGCGCGACCGTCCCTGCATCCTCCATCAGCGCCACACGCCCACCAAACTCGCGGTTGATCACCTCTTCGATCCGCTCGGCCGTGGTGAAATCCGGACTGCGCAGCGCCAGACGGATCGTGCTCATCTGGGTGAAGTCGAAATCGACCTCACGCTCTACCCGCGCGCCGGACGGGATCGTGCCCGATGTCGGAACCCCCTGCACCACCTTCGCCGCCTCCCCCTCGGCCGAAATGCCGCCCGCGATGATCGTGCCCTGCGCCACGGCGTAAATCTCGCCGTCGGCCCCGTTCAAGGGCGTCATCACCAGCGTCCCGCCCAACAGGCTTTTGGCATCGCCAATGGCGGACACGGTGACATCAATCCGCCCGCCCGCCCGCGCAAAGGGCGGCAAGGCGGCGGTCACGAACACCGCCGCGACGTTCTTGGGCAGGTAATCCTCACCCGTGACATTCACGCCCAGACGTTCCAGCAGGTTGGACATGATTTCTTCGGTGAAAGGTGCGTTGCGGATGCCGTCGCCGGTGCCGTTCAGCCCCACGACCAGCCCATAACCGACCAGATCATTGCCGCGCACCCCGTCAAATTCGACCAGATCCTTGACGCGGATCTCTCCGCCGCTGGCCGGTCCGGTCCAAAGCCCTGCGACCACCGCCAGCGCAGCCCAAAAACGCATCATAGGTAATTCACCAAATTCAGGCGCTGCATCCGCGCGGTCAGGGCATAAATCGTTTCCAGTTGGGTTTGGGTCGCTTCCAGACGGGTCGCGGTTTCAAATGGATCAACGCCGATCAGATCGGCCCGCGCGATTTCCAGACCCGAGGTTTCGGCCGAATTGCGTGTCAGGGCGGCGTCCAACTGCGCCTCAACCGTGCCCAGACGCGCGGACAGATCGGTCCAGGGCGATTGCACCTCTAGCAGATGTTCGCCGGCGCGTTTGGCCAGATCGGCCTGCCCCACCGGCAGCCCGGCCAACAACCCGCGCGTGATCAGCGCTGGCAGGACCAGCGCTTTCAGCACCTCACGTACGGCGGGATCCAAGGCTGTGATCTTCAGATCAGCACTCTCTCCGGCGGCGATGCCGACCTTGGCCATGGGATCACCGCCCAGATAGGCCAGTGCTTCAAACCCCGCCGGATCGTCGAACCAATCCGACACCAAACCCTCGGCCTCATCAGCCGACTGCGCGCCAGCGACCACGCTTTGCAGCAGGTCCAAAAGATCGGTGGACCCCAACATCGCGGGCTGATTGGGCGTGTTACCGGCAAAAAGGCTGCGGTCGCCAAAGCGGGTGTTCAGCGCCGACACCACCGCATCCAACCGCACCACCGCATCCTCGGCCACGGTGGCAATCCGCGCCTCTGACGTCGCGCTAGATGCCGCCAGAAGCGAGGTTGACAGATCTGACGCATGGGCCCCGATGGTTTGCAGCGCGATCTGCATCGCCCCCGCCACCATCCCCATTTCCAACGCGGCGCTGCGATAGCCGCCCAATTGTTTCAGCGTGTTCTCGATTCCGGCCAAAGGCGCCAGATTGCCCGACAGATGCGCGCCGCGGTCCTGCGCCACGCCGGTCGTCAGCTCGGATGACAAGGTCTGGATCTGGGTCTTGGCCTCGGCGCTGTGCCGCCGCAGGATGAAGGCCGAGGCAAGGTCGCCCAAAGAGGTGATGGTCATGGCTTATATTCCGATCAGGGTTTTGATCATCTCATCGACCAGCTGCACCACTTTGGCATTGGCCGAATAGGCCTGCTCGATCAGCAGAAGTTTCTGCATTTCAGCGTCGGTATCGACACCGTCTTCCAGTTCAATCATGCGCAGGGCGTCGGTCTTGCCTTGGGCAAAGCTGGTATCGCTTTCCGCCAACAGCCGCTGCGTGGCGACGTTGGAAATGTAATCGCCCGCCAGCACGGAAAAGCTGCGCGCGCCGGCCATGAACCCGCCCGACACCGGTTCGCGCCCGGCGTTCAGCGCGGTCTGCAAGGCGGTCAGCAGGCTGCTGTCGCCCACCGCGCCGGGCGCCGTGGCCCCCAAACCGTCGCGGATTCGCCACAACTCCCCCCCTTGCTGCGGATCGACGAGGGCGTTCAGCCGCAGGCGCTGCGCCAGACCAACCTCGTTCGCGGGATCAAAGGCGCTGCCCAGATCGGTGAACAGCCCAGCCTGACCCGGGGTCAGTGTCGGATCCACCGCCGGATCCTGATAGCGTTCAACCAGATCGCGCGCGATGGCGTCCAGTTTGGCCTGCGCCTCGACGCCCAGCACGTCGCGGATGGCGAAATTTGCCGCCAAACTGCCGCC
>JANNBI010000049.1:0-3035 GCA_031385345.1 Paracoccaceae bacterium
GTTTGGTGAAAACCGTGCCGGTCTGCGGGCCGAACTCGTCCTGTCCGGCCTTTGGCGGCGACGGGCTGACCACGCTGTTTTGCACCACCGCGATGGAGCATATGTCCCCGGCAGAGCGGGCGGCAAACCCGGATGCGGGCAAGATGTACTATTTGCCCGATGCCGGAAAAGGTGTGGCGGAACCGCAGGTCAGGATCTGACGCCGCCGCGGATCTTTGCCTGCGCCAAAGGGCTTGACAGGAATTAGTACATCTGTACAAATTCGGAAAACCTCCCGGAGGCCACATGGATTTTGTGCATTTCCTGTCCAGCCACATGCTGAACCCCAGCACGGGTGGCAAACAATTGTACCGCGATGTTGTCGAACAGGCCGTCCATGCCGAAGCCTTGGGCTACACCGGGGTGGGCATCCCCGAACACCATCTGGTCAATATCCTGCTGATCCCCTCGCCCTTGCAGATGGCGGTGAAGATCGCGGCGCATACCAGCCGGGTGCGGCTGATCACCTCGATCTGTCAGCTGCCGATCCGAGATATGCGGGTGTTTGCGGGCGAGGTGGTGCAGGCGCAGGCCCTGTGTGACGGGCGGCTGATGCTGGGCGTTGGCAAGGGCGCTTTCGGCTTTGAAACCGGGCGCATGGGGATTGAGATTGCCGACACCAAAGCCCATTTCGAAGAAGATCTTGCGGTGCTGGAGGCGCTTTTGACCCGCGATGAGGTGTCTTGGGACGGCGCGCATTACAAATTCGACGCGCTGACGATCATGCCGCGCCCCGAAGATCCGATCCCGCTGATGGTCGGCGTCATGGCCCCGCCCGCGATCGAAGCGGCGGCGCGCAAGGGCTATCACGTGCAGACCACGCCCCTTGGTGCCGCGCATGGCGTGCTGGAGGGGCAGGTTGACGCCTTCTTCCGCGGCCGCGCCCAGAACCCGGACGCGCAAAACCGGCTGTCCCTGCAACGCGGCGTTTATTTGGTGCGCGATGCCGACGAACGGCGGCGGATGGTTGCGCAGGCCTATGAGTATTACAAATCCTTCGACAATGTGTTCGGCGGGCCGGGGCTGGTGGACAAGGGCGTGATCCGCCCCCTGCCCCGCGCCCAGACCCTTGAAGAACTGGGCGCAAACATCGTGATCTGCGAGCGGGATGAAATGATCGACCGTTTGGCGCATTACGCCCAGCTTGGCATTGACGAGGTGATCGTCACCTCCAACTTTGGCCAGCCGCAGGCCGAGACTTTGGATATGATGACCCGGTTCGCAACCGAGGTCTTGCCGCATCTGACCACCCTGACCCGCAAAGCAGCCTGAGGAGGCCCCATGCCCATTATCCGGATCGAAATGTTCGAAGGTCGGACGCCCGATCAGAAACGCGCCTGCGCCGAGGCCGTCACCAAGGCCTGGTGCGATACCTGCGGGGGCACGCCGCAGATGGTGACGGTGGTCTTTACCGATGTGGCAAAGCATGACTGGGCCTCGGCGGGACGGCTGGCCAGCGATCCGAAGGTCTGACAATGGCGACGCAGTCGGCCTTTTCGGTGGCTGGCGACGGCCCCGCCCTGATCCTGATTCATGGCATCGGCGCGCGGCGCGCCACATTTGACGGCATGGTGGCGGGATTGCGCGATCGGTTCACCTGCGTGACCTATGACCTGCGCGGCCATGGGTTGACGCCCTGGGACGGCGCGCTCTTTGATCTGGATGATCTGGTCGATGATCTGGAGGCTTTGCGCGAAAGGCTGGGCATCGGCTCTGCCCATTTCGCGGGGCACAGTCTGGGCGGAATGATCGGACCGCGCTATGCCCTGCGCTTTCCGGACCGGGTGAAATCGCTGGGCCTGTGGTCCACCGCCGCCTTTCGCACCGAAGATGACAGCGCCAAAGTGCTCTCCGTCGTGTCCGCTATGCGCCAGACCGGCATTGCTGACGTGCTGGACACATTGACCGCACGCTGGTTCACCGATGCCTTCGCCGCCGCCCATCCCGAAATCATCGAGCGGCGCAAGGCGCAGGTGTTGGGCACCGACCCGGCGGTGTTCCTGAACGTCTTTGACATCTACGCGACCTGTGAAATGGCGCCTTGGCTGCACCGCGTCACCGCCCCGGCGCAAATCATCACCGGCGAGAATGATGGCGGCTGCAATCCGCGCCTGAACCGGCTGATCCACGCCGCGCTGCCGGGGTCGGACCTGACCATTCTGCCCGACCTGAAACACGCCATCTTTATCGAAGCGACCGATCACGTTCTGCCGCATGTCCGGCGCTTTCTGACGGGCTTTGCCAAATGATCCGCCCGCCCGGTTGGGAAAATGCGGGCACAACCGAATTTGGTGACTCCGAAACTCTGTCAGACTGGCTTGTGTCCTTGATCCTGCAAGGAAAAAAGACCGCGACCTGTGGGGCTTTGCGTGATTATCACCAAGATGGCACCCCCCTGACCCTTGTTGGTCAACGCGACCTTGTGCTGGATTTCCCCGGTCGTGCCGTAGCCGGGATCGAATACACCGAAGTTACCCTGCTACGGTTCCGCGAGGTTCCCGAAGCCTTTGCCCTGGCCGAAGGCGAGGGCAGCTTTCAGGACTGGCAGGACGGCCATCGTGCCTATTTCACCCGAAACGGCGGCTGGTCGCCCGAAATGCTGTTGGTCTGCGAGCGGTTTCTTTGATTTCACGGTTTGACCCCGGCGCTGCGCCCAGTGTCTGAATTTTACGCTTGCACAATTGATAAGCCGTTGGTCAGATAGGATCAATCAAACGGCAGGACATATGATGCCGAGGCGACAGCAGGATGGGGCGCAAACCCCGGTGGCCCTTCAGGTGCGCGATCTGCGCAAAAGTTTTGGCGCTTTGGAGGTGCTGAAAGGCGTGTCCCTGACCGCCCACGAAGGCGATGTGGTGGCGATCATTGGCGGCTCAGGCTCTGGCAAATCGACCATGCTGCGCTGCATCAACTTTCTGGAGACCCCCACGGCCGGAACCATCGAAATCGGCGGCGAGGCGGTGCGGATGCGGCCCGATGGCACGCCGTCCGATCGC
>JANNBI010000097.1:0-4918 GCA_031385345.1 Paracoccaceae bacterium
CGCGGGCCGCAGCCAGCGCTACAACCTCCCGCGCTGCCCGCAGAAACCCCATCTCAGATTGCCGGATCGATCGGCACCAGGGCAAACCCATAAAGGGCCGCCGAAGCGCGGACTGTCTCCAATTCTAGCAAGGGGTGCGCAAGAATATCAATCATCTTTGGCGTGATTTCGAAGCACGCACGCGGGTGAAGGCCGGGGCCCATCGATATACTAACATGAGATATACCCGCGAGGGCTTCGCCTGAGAGCAACTCAACCCGGGAACCAAAAAAAGTCCCATCAGATACAATCCGCACAAGGGATTCAGTCATTTCAGATATTCTCCTGCTGCTCGGCCTCGGTCAGATCCGTCGCCGCCGCCGTGCCGGCCAGAATCTCGGCGCGGCCCTTGCGATGGTCGCGCCAACCCTCCATCAGGATCTGCCGGGCCACCTTGAAATCCACCTGCATCTTGTCGGCCAGAACCCGGGCCACATCGCGCAAAAAGGTTTCCACCTCGCGCACCTCTTGCCCGATGGCCTGCGACACATCCCGAGCAACCTCGACCGCCAGGACATATTGCCCTTCTTCGCGGCCATTGCGCAGCCGCGCCGTGCGCAGATCTTCTTCCGCCCGCGCCGCCCGCGCCATCTCATAGCGGTCCGGATCCTTTTGCGGCAGCGCCGCCCCGTCCAGCAAGGACGCCGGTCGCCGCGCCACAGGGGCCGCGTCCTGATCATCATCCTGTGGTTCGGCCACCGCTTGCCCAGCCTGCAAGGCCCGGATCACCCGCTTGGTCTTGGCCCCATTGCCCAGCATCTGCGCCGGGTCCAATCCCCGGTTCAGTGCCGCCAGAACCTTGGGCACATCGAACCGGCGTTGCCGCCCGCTGCCCTCATAGCACCCGGCCAGCGTCCCATCCCCGACCAGCTGCGACACGCGCCCCTTGGACAGCTTCAGATGTTCCGCCAGTTGCGATGAACTCAGCACCTCACGCCCCGCTAAAGGTTAACGTCATGTTTTAGCCCGAACGGTCAAAGCCCCTTCGTTTAGCTGCCGAAGTTTAGGCTCTCTCAATCGTTTACCCCGATCAACACAACACGCCTTGCGCTCCCGTATACATGGGGGCGTCCGGGAGGACCCGAAGGGGTGGGGGTGCCCGGTCATGGAATAGTGGTCATCATGGGTGGACCCATCTTGGCCGAAGCCGGACGGATCAGGTCGGGGTGGCAGCAGGTGCGGCCCCGGAAATGCCGATGCCCGAGGTGAACCCCGGGCATGACTATCTACTATATCCAAATCGGTACGATGGACGGACCTTTCAGTCAATACCCTATTTTGCGAAGCCTGCGCCCTTCACCCCATCATCCGGTCAAGCGCACCACGGATAGCGGTGACCAGATCCCGGCGCAGCAGCCCCTTGGGTTGCCATCCATAGGCCTTCAGCACCCAAGACAGCGACCGCCCTTGCAAGACTACCGCATCCACCGCAGCACGCACCGGGATCGCCCGCCGCACATTGTCGGTGTCGCGCCCATACTTCGGCACCAGCGCCATGCCAGGACCGATCGCCGCCACCATCCGGGCCAGATCGGCCCCCGCATTGATGAAGCGAACGATGAACGGGTCGGGGTCGCTGCCACCATGGCTGGCCTCCAGCTTGGCGCATTTGATGCCTGAGGCGTGCCGCCACTCCACCAGGTCCACATAGCGCCGCGCCATGGCGACCTGAGAGGGGCTGAACAGATCGCGCTTGCCGCGTGCGGTTTCAGCCGCCGGATCATCGCCACCCGCCTTGGCAGCCCCACGCTGCACCCGGTCCTTATGGTTGATCACCTCCAGCCCGGTCGGCGTGATCCAATGCGCCCCATCGCGCCGCCGCGTCCCGCCCGGCAAAACCTCCCAGCCCCGCACCAGCTGCTGCACACCGCGCGCCGGGGCCATGGGTGCCGCCCGCATCTGCACCGGCGGCATGGCCTCGGCCTTCATCCGGTCCAGCCGATCGGCCTCTTGCGCCAGCCGCGCCCGCCCCGAGGCTGGATCCATCACCACTGACTTCCGCACAAGATCGTTCATATTGCCACCTTCATGCTGTTGCCATGTTCCAAACCCGTCACGCCGCCACCCCTTCGGATCCAACCTGCGCCGCCCGCCCAGCCATGCCTGCCGCCACGAAATCCCGCGCCTCTTGGGCATCGCGCAGCCAGGCCGCCAGCCAGTCGCGATCCTCGGGCTGGGCCACGTCGCGCGCGATCCGTCCGCGCACCAGATCCGCACGGCGGGCATTCTCGGCTGCCGTCTCGCGCAAACCGCGCAGATCGCCGGGCAAGGGCGGGCGACCGTGACGACGCAACCAGCGGTACAACTCGGGCAAATAACCCGCCGCCTCGGCCTGCGGCCCCTCGATCGACCGCAACCAGCTGGACGCGATGCGCGATTGCTCAAACGGACGGCGCTGCAACGCACCGGCCCAAGCCACCACCAGAACCTCGGCGGGCCAGCGTTTGACCGTGCCGGGCTGCGCCGCCGCATGGGTCAGGATCACATCGGCCAGCGTTTCCAGATTTTCAGGCGACAGATAGGCCAGCCGCGCCACCAGCGCCTCGCACATCACGGCAAATCCGCCCGCCCTCACCTTCAGGGGCCGCTGCAACCCGGCATCGCACAAGCGGTCAATCAGACCCGCCCGCACCATGGCGCGACCTGCCGCTTCGGCATCCGGTGCAGGCTGCCCCCTCACGTCCCGTGCCGCGCCTGCCGCGTGTGTCTGGCCTTGCTCTGCGCTCTGCATCTGCCTTCCTTTCTCAGCATATCCCCCGGTTATCCACAGGCGGGGCATCGGGTTTCGGGATCGCGTTCTGTCAGTCTTTTCTTCTCTATTCTTCTCTTCTCTTCTCTACACAGGACTGTCTTTTCGGTCGCAGGACTGTCCTGTTCTGTCCCATTCCGTCTTTGGACAGAACCGGACAGTCTCATTCTGTCTTTGGACGAAACCGGACTGTCTCATTCTGTCTTTCGGACAGAATTGGACAGAATGCTAAATCCAGCGTTCCGTCCGGGCTTGCTCGATGGCGCGCAGATAAGACATCTGGGTCCGATTGCCGCGCCAGGTCTGCCCCAACCAGGCATCCATGCGCGCCAACAAGACCGCATCCCCGGCAATGGCGACCGACAGACCGGCCTTCACCAACCCCTCGGAAAGACGCGCCAATCTCTTTGCCTCGGCCTGCGCGCCGCGGGACATTTCGCGCACTTCGCGCCGCGCCAACACATCCTCCAGCTGCTGCGTGACAACGCGGTGCATCAGCCGCACCTCGCCGTCGCTGACACAGGGCACCCAATTGCGCAGCGGCCCCAGATCGCCAAGATTGCGCATCGCGCGCCACCGCGACAAATCGACATGCAGCAAAAACGCCAGAGCCTCATCATCATCCGGCAAGGTGCCGATCGGGCTTTGCGCCGTGGCCAGATCGAACAACGCCCGCGCCATGCCCTGGCATTCATAGGTGCAGCGGGTGAACCCCTTGGACTGCAACCATTGCGACGGGATCCATTTGACAAAGGCCAATTCCGGCAGACGCTCGGACCGCGAAATCGGATAGTCTGGCAGATCGGCCATGCTGACAGCGATCAGGCGCGCGGGGGCGGTCATGCGACCCCCTGCGCGGCGGACCGCTTGCGCTCATACGTCTTGCCGCCCTTTGGCATGAAGGGCACGCACAGCCCCAGCTGGCGGATATCCGACGCCAGAAGCGGCAGATCGATCCCCAAGGCATCGGCCATGGCGCGCCGGTCCATGCCCTGCGCCACCATGCCGGCAACCTGCCCCTGACGGATCTGCACGGGCGACAGCGGCTTTGGCACATCGGGCAGACGGCCCAGCTTGGCGGCACGGGTCCGCCGCATCTGCGCCAGCTTTTCGGACAGATGCAGCGCGTCCAGCCCCGGCACCGGCCAGACCTGACCCAGCGCCAGACAATCGTTCCTGAACGCCCCGCAGGCGGGCCGCAGGGTCTGGTAAATGTCCAACAGCGGCACACCGGCGGCGATCATGTCCGCCATCCGGGCGCGGCGCGCCGCCACAATACCCGCCTTGACCTCATACCGCGACGGCGGGCGCGGGGCAGCTTGCACCAGCGTCACGCCGTGATCTGCCAACAGCTTGACGATGCGCGATTTCTTCGCCTTCGTCACCCGCGCGATGGCCGTCAGGGACGCTCCGGCCTGCCCCATGCTCAGGATCTGCGATGCCTGCTTGCGCGGCCTGACCGGCAAAGGCCCGTCATAGATCTTGCGCAATTCGCGGCGCAAATGCTCATAACTGACGCCGATCACCCCGGCCACATCGCGCAAGGGCTGACCCGCCCGCACCAGCTGCGCCGCGCGCGCCAGACGGGCCTGCGCCTCGGCGGCATGGGGATAGTGCTGCACCGCCCGGTTCACTGTCAGTCCCAACCGATAGCGGTCATTCTGGACCGTCCCGATTGTCACCGACAGCACCGTCGCAATCTCGCGGTCCGTCTTGCCCTGATGATGCAGATCGGACACCTGCGCGCGGCGCGCCACAACCTCGGGCCATTGCTCGGATGCGACATCCAGCCGGTGACGCTTGGCCTCTGCGTTGGACCTGACCCGCCAGGAATGTTCGCTGACCTTGCCCTCGGGCATGACCAGATGCTTGCCGTCCCAGACCGGAAAGACAAAGGCGGTCAGACCGGACGGCACGACCTGCACCACATCGGGGCTGACCGCGACACCGTAGCGCCGCGCAACATCAGCGGCCACCCGCCGTGCATGGTCCGCATCCCCGTCGCGGCCCCCCAGAACCGGCCCGAACGACCCCGCCGCATCAAACATCCGCCTCTCCCTCATCCTCAATCAACCGCTGATCCTCGATCAAGGCCACGGCCATATTGGCGCGCAGCGCGATCATCACCTC
>JANNBI010000102.1:0-3271 GCA_031385345.1 Paracoccaceae bacterium
GCTGCCTGATTGCACACGGTGATCTTGTTCCAAAGGCAAACAAAAGACTCCGGTCATCTTACAAGCCGGGAGAAATCATTGCTGCCCTAGAAAGCCTGCACGACGACTTCTTCCCGGTCCCTATTGATCCACAGAAGACTCAGGATGGGTGGCACATGGCCGAACATTCTGGAGATGTTCATCTATCCAAAGCTGAAATTGGCAATCTTTGGGCACGATGTGGAGATATCCTTCACAGGGGGAATTTGCAGAATCTTCTTCGCCAGAAAAGCCCCATTCAGTACAATTTTATCGAGCTCAACCAAATTGTGCAAAAAATCCTAAACCTCCTAAGTCGCCACCGGATGATCAGGTCTGATCGACAAATAGCGTTCATTACATTTCTCTCGGACGGATCAGTAGGGGGGGAAGTCACAGTCGTCTTGGCTGA
This sequence comes from Paracoccaceae bacterium, assembly GCA_031385345.1. GTDB lineage: Bacteria > Pseudomonadota > Alphaproteobacteria > Rhodobacterales > Rhodobacteraceae > CAIYZT01. The sequence continues at coordinate 431 of JANNBI010000102.1, forward strand.
AGCCGAGGCGAATAGTGGGGATCTACCTCAACCCCACCCATAGTTGAAACTCACCGAAATCCGGTCATCCTCGGCCATGTTCATCGGCACCTCGTGGCGCAGCCAGCTTTCCCACAGCAGAACCTCGCCCACCGCCGGTTTGACATAGACGAACCGCTGCAATTCCTGCGCGGCTTTCTTCTCGACCAGCGGCCCGGTCATCATCATGGGCAGGCGGGGATCCTCCAACTTCAGGGCCGAGGCGCCTTTGGGCATCGCGACATAGGTGGTACCCGAAATCACCGAATGCGGGTGGATGTGGCTGGCGTGCATGCCGCCCTGCGGCAGGATGTTGATCCAGAAACTGTCACATTTCAGTTTTTTGCCCTGCAGATCAAAGCCCAGATCCTTCACAAAGGCTGCGACATGCTTGTCCAGTGCCTTTTCCAGATCGGCAAAGATCGGGGACCGCCAGGGCAGATCGTTGAGAGAGGCATAAGAAGTATAGCCGGGATAACCCTGCTCTTCGCACCAGGTCTGGCCGGCCTCGTCATCCTCAGCGATGCCAAGGCAGGCGTCCTCCAGTTCATCGAAGCTGATCTTCTTTTTGCCCAGGTCGTTAACCAAGGCGCGGTACAGGCGGGTGACAAAGAGAGAGGTGATTTCGGCCATGTCGGGTTCCAGGATCGGGTGGGGAGGATTGCAAGGACGGGGCTTTGTGCGGTCGGGGTTTTCGTGCGGAGGATGCGTCGCCCCCTCCCCCATCCCCTCCCACATGGGGAGGGGTGTGGCAAGTCTTTCGCGCGCATCCCGAGGGGAAACGCGGCCCCCTCCCCCTTGTGGGGAGGGTTGGAGTTGGGGGCAACGAGCAAAAATCAAAACCAAAAGGCCCCCGCCGTTTCCGGTGAGAGCCTTGTTTTGAACCGGGTGACGGCCCGCGAATTTCAACGAAATTCGCTACACCGCACTGGTTTTGCGCGGGCGCAAAACCTTACCAGTCTTCTTTCGCGACGATGCGGGTGGTGACCGGAAGCTTCATCGCGCCAAGGCGCAAGGCCTCGCGGGCGATCACTTCGGACACGCCGTCAATCTCGAACATGATGCGGCCGGGCTGAACCTTGGCAGCCCAATAATCGGTGCCGCCCTTGCCCTTACCCATACGAACTTCGATGGGCTTGGCCGAGACCGGGACATCCGGAAAAATCCGGATCCAGACACGGCCCTGACGCTTCATGCAGCGGGTGATCGCGCGGCGGGCCGCTTCGATCTGACGCGCGGTCACACGCTCCGGCTCGGTCGCTTTCAGGGCGAACGATCCGAAGTTCAGCAGGAAACCGCCTTTTGCCTCGCCGTGGATACGGCCCTTGTGCATCTTGCGGAATTTGGTGCGCTTTGGTTGCAACATATCTGGGGCTCCTTACGCGCGTTCGCGGTCGCGGCGCGGCTGACGAGGCGCGGGGCCATCGGCAGCTTCAGCCAAACGACGATCATGGGCCTGCGGATCATGCTCAAGGATTTCGCCTTTGAAGATCCAGACCTTCACACCGATGATCCCATAGGGGGTCATGGCCTCGGACAGGGCATAGTCGATGTCCGCGCGCAGGGTGTGCAGCGGAACGCGACCTTCGCGGTACCATTCGGTCCGCGCAATCTCGGCACCGCCAAGACGGCCAGCCACGTTGACACGGATGCCAAGCGCGCCCATGCGCATCGCGTTCTGCACGCCACGCTTCATGGCGCGACGGAAAGAAACCCGGCGCTCCATCTGTTGAGCGATCGATTCCGCGACCAGCTGCGCATCAATCTCGGGCTTGCGCACTTCGACGATGTTCAGGTGCAGTTCGGACTTGGTGAACACGGTCAGCTTCTTGCGAAGCGTTTCAATGTCCGCGCCTTTTTTGCCGATGATCACGCCCGGACGTGCAGTATGAATGGTCACACGGCACTTTTTGTGCGGACGTTCGATGATCACGCGGCTGATGCCAGCCTGCTTGCAATCTTCGTGGATGAACTCGCGCATGCGCAGATCTTCCAGCAGCAGGTTGCCGTAATCTTTCGATTCCGCAAACCAGCGGCTGTCCCAGGTACGGTTGACCTGCAGACGCATCCCGATGGGGTTAACCTTCTGACCCATTATGCAGACTCCCCGACTTGACGCACCTTGATGGTGATTTCGCTGAACGGCTTCATGATCTTGCCAAACCGGCCCCGAGCGCGCGGACGGCCGCGCTTCATCACCAGGTTCTTGCCAACCCAGGCTTCGGCAACGACAAGGCTGTCGACGTCAAGGCCGTGGTTGTTTTCAGCGTTTGCAATCGCGGACTGCAGGACTTTCTTCACTTCGCCAGCGATACGCCGCTTGGAGAAGGTCAGATCGGCCAAAGCCTTTTCCACCTTCTTGCCGCGGATCAGGCCCGCAACAAGGTTCAGCTTTTGCGGCGAGGTGCGGAGCATACGAGCCACGGCCATCGCCTCGTTGTCGGCAACCCGACGCGGATTCTTTTCGGTTCCCATGGCTTATTTCCGTTTCGCTTTTTTGTCGGCGGCGTGACCGTAGTAGGTCCGCGTCGGTGAATATTCACCGAACTTCTGGCCGATCATTTCTTCGGACACCGCAACCGGGATGTGCTTTTTGCCATTATAAACGCCAAAAGTCAGACCCACAAACTGCGGCAGGATGGTGGAGCGACGCGACCAGATCTTGATCACTTCGTTCTTGCCCGATGCGCGCGAGACTTCTGCTTTTTTCAGCAGATAGCCATCGACGAAGGGGCCTTTCCAGATAGAACGTGCCATGGATTAGCGCCCTTTCTTCGAATGACGCGAGCGGACAATATACTGGTCCGTCTTCTTGTTCGACCG
>JANNBI010000148.1:0-3880 GCA_031385345.1 Paracoccaceae bacterium
TCACCAGAAAGCTGCTGGTCTTGTCGAATTTGTTTTTGACCGGTCGATCATGGTCGCGCAACAGAACCGGTTGCCGGTCGCTGGCGGTCAAGGCGCAGAGGGGCCGCCAAGGGTTGTGTTCGGTTGTCATTCATCGACCTCATTTTCGCGCAGGGACAAAGTTCAACGTGATGCGGCGGAGATGGTTCCCGAGGCGCGCGTCTATGGGGGCTATGGTTTTTCCGGGGCCTGGGGAACGACAAAAAGTTGCGGTCGCGATGGCGGTGGCTTTGGGTCTGGCGGGGCTAGGCCGGCGACCACTTCGATGAAAATGTCAAATCGGGCCCCTGACCCGGGCGTCAGTCGTTCATATTCTTCCTGCTGTCCCTCCAGCAAGGCCAAGAGCATGTCGGCGGATTCGGGCGTGCTGTGTCGCAGGACACCCAAGATTGACATGATGGTCGCGGTGATGGCGTCAAATCGTTTGTCGATGGCCATGACCCGTTCCGCGACAAGGTCGGCAAAGGCGTGGATGTCGATGTTTTCGTCCATCCGAATCTCCAGCTCTGGATGTGGCAGGGCAGATGGTGATCTGCGTGCGGTGGTTTTGCAATCGCGGCGGGTTTTATCGGAGGAGGTGCGGCATGGGTGAGCCTTTTGAACAGCCGATGCTGATTGCCGATGTCTTGTTTGATGGAATTTTCAGCGCGCTGAACCGGCAGGTGGAGCGGGGGTTCGTCGGGTTCTGTCACGATCGGATCCAAGTGAATGCCAGGCTGCATCCGGGACCGGAGGCGCTGGTGGCTGCGGTGGTGGAGGTCGTTCAAGGGGCGCTGCGCGCCGTGGAGAAAAGGGCGGTCACAACCGTGCAGGGGCATAGGGAGAATCCGCCGGATGTCATCACGCTCGACCTGCGGGTGAACGACGATAACACGCTGGCGCTGGTGATCGGCTGGCCGGGACCGGAGGGTGTGGCGTGAAAAATTCAGAAAATCCGACGATCAAATTCTCGAGTGCGTCAAATGTGGCCTTCACTGTCGTCGAAAGCTTGGACGCCCATGGGAAAAATGTGTTCGATGTAAAGATCCACTGTGTCGAGCTCACTGACGAAGGTAAAATTACCACCGGGCGGGAGCGAAATTTGGACCCATCCTGCACCTGCAAAGTTGATCCGGTAAATTACGGCGAAGCCATTGCTGTTTCGGATCATGCGGGGGGTGTTTCTGTTGGCCGTCTCCGTGGTGCCGTCGTCGATCACACTAATCCTCCTGTGAGTGATTCTGACCTTTCAAAGCTAATGCGATCAATCTTGGAAGTCTTCCCCAATGGCGGCGTTACCATAACCCGCCGAATTCAACACGCAGATGCCGTGCTGGAAACCATCGTTACGGTGGCCAAACAATGAGTGTCGGCCGTTTCTTTCGTCGCGTCGGGGCTGCCTGGCCCTTGCGCGCCCTGTCCGGGGATTTCGCCTTTGCCCTGGTCAGGCCCTATGGCGCGGTGTTGGGGTTAGCCCCCGGCCGCGCCTTTTTTCTGCATCTGGTTTTGCGACTGTCCGCGCGCTTGTGCCTTCTGGTGGGGTGCGGCGTACCGGGGGCCCGCGCTGCGCGGATCTGGGGCCCCTTCCTCCCTTTTGGACCTGTGGGCGGGGCCGGAGTTGATTGCTCTGCCCCGCCCGCTTTTTTGGGGCCTGCTTTTTTTGGGCCCGCTTCTTTGGGGGTCGCAGGATGAGGGATCTGGATTTTCTGACGCCGATGGACTGGGCCGGGCTGCGCGCCTTGCGCCATCCCTGTCTGATGCAGGGGACCATCACGCAGATGGTTTTTCAGCGGTTGCGTGGCGGTCAGGTCTATCTGGCGACGCCCTACACCGAGCAGGTCAAGACCAGCGGCGAGTTTGATGAGTACCGGTCCGAAGTGGCCGGGGCCTTGGCGGCGCGCTGGTTGTTGCGGTTGAACCGGGCGGATGTGGCGGCAGTGTCGCCTGTGGTGATGGCCGTGGCGATGCTGCGCGAGGATCAGGAACGAAATCTGCGTCCGCTGGACGAAGGGTTCTGGGCCGCTTGGTGCCGCCCGATGCTGGCGGCGTCCCATGCCTTGGCGGTGCCGATGGTGCCGGGATGGGACCGGTCGCGCGGCATCTGGGCCGAGGTGATGATCGCGCTGCGCGCCAATATGGCCGTGGCCTTGATCGAGGATCAGCGGTTGCAAGAGGATGAGGGAGAGAGCGATGTTTGATGCGGCCGGGCAGTTCGGACAAACTTTGGGGCAGGGTTCTTCTGCGGCTGACCATGCCCGGCGCGTGGCCGAAGATGTCGCGCGGCGCTACGGTGTTCAGGTCAACCCGGACGTGGTGCAGGTCGTGCAGCCCGGTCTGACCGCCTATGTTTTCCCGATCTGGGACGGCAAGCATCTGGTCATGCCAGAGGGCAAGGTCAGCGCACTGTCGTGGCGGGTAAAGTCCAAGGTGGGGGCCCGGCGCCACCGTCTGGACGTCGCATCTGATCAATGGCCGCAGGTTACCGCGCGCCGGGCGCAGGTGGCGGATCTGCATCATCAGGGCAAGACGGACCGTGAAATCGCGACGGCCTTGGCGGTGCCTATTCAGACGGTCGGGAATGACCGCTACTGGTTGGGCTTGACGCTGAACCGATCTGCCCTGCCACATCCCCATGCCGCCGAGGCGAAGGCCCGTTTGACGCGCGCGGCGCAGCTGGTGCGCGGCGGGCAGCCGCTGGTCGATGTGGCCGCCGCCCTTGGCGTCACCTATGAGCATTTGCGGCGGGAATTGCGCAAGGTCTATGACGGGCCTTTGCCGGTCAAGCCGCGCAAGCAGGCGGCGCAGATCCTGCAATTGGGACAGGCCGGGGCTTCGCTGACGGCCATCGCGCGCGTCACGAAGGCGAAGAAGTCGCGGATTGCCAAGCTGTTGGAAGATCGCGGGTTGGCGGTGGTGGTGGATGCGGCGCGGCCAGCCTCGGCCTATCAGGTCAAGCAAGAGGCTGTGGCGGCGCGGCGCGCGCGGATGGCCGGAATGATCGCGGCGGGCGTGCCGTTGCTGGAGATTTACCAGATCCTTCGCCCGCCTTGTGGGGCCTTTCGCACCGATTGTCTGGCGCTGGGTCAGGTCTGGCCGGTGCCGGGGTTGGACGCTCTGCATCTGTCCGAAAAGCTGGCGCAGTTGCGTCGTGCCCGTGTCGCCAAGCTGGCCCGGTCGCCCGGCGTGCCCAAGCCCCTGTCCGCCATGCAGATCCGTCGCGCGCGGGTGGCGGAGATGGTGGGGCAGGGCATGACCCGGCAGGCCATGGCGGATGCCCTGGGCGTTCCCTTGGACATGGTGGCGTCGGATATCCGCCATCTGGGGCTGTGCGTGCCCTTCATGCCCAAGGGCGGCAAGACGTATGAGCGCAAGCGGTCCGCTGCGCAGGGGGTCGCGTGACCGCCCCCGCGCGCCTGCTCGCTGTCAGTCTGGCCGATCTGCCGGACTATCCGATTTCGCGGGCCGAGCGTCTGCCGGAACTGGCCTTTGTCAAATGGATCCCGTCGCAATGGTTGCAGTCCAAGGGGTTCACCCGTTGCACCTATGAATGCCAGGGCATGGCGCGGGCGTTGTTCGATCTTGCCACGGCGCAAAGCCCGATCGGCACCTTGCCGGATGATGATGAGGCTCTGGCGTTCTTGCTGCATGTCGATTTGTCGCGGTGGCGCGCGATGCGCAATCTTGGCGATCTGGGACCGCTGCGCAATTGGGTGCCCTGTGTCAGCGACGGCGAGGTGCGGCTGATGCACCGCGTCGTCACGCAGCAGCTGGAGGATGTGTTGGCCCGGCGCGAAGTGCGCGAAATGTCCCGCGGCGCGCAGGCCGAGGCAAAGAGATTGGCGCGTCTTTCCGAGGGGTTGGT
>JANNBI010000156.1:0-1593 GCA_031385345.1 Paracoccaceae bacterium
CGCGCCGTCAGACGCGGCCGAGATCGGGGTGACCCGCCACGATCTGCGCCGCGTCACGTTGGCCGCGCGCTATCTGCGCAGCCGGTATACGCTGCTGGACGTTCTGGCCGAAACCGGCCTTCTGGAACAGGCGGTTGAGGCCGCCTTGACCCTGGCGTGACGATGCATCCGTCAGCCCCGCCATCGCCCCTGCCCGGTCTGCCGCACAACGCCATGACCGCCTTTGCCGCGTATGAGGCCGTGCGCCACCGCTTGCCCCAACCGATTTTCCCCGCCCAGTCCCGCCATTTTCCCAGTCTGGCCGAAGTGGCCGATCACGTCGACGGCTTCCTCTTGGATGCCTTCGGCGTGCTGAACGTCGGGGATACCGCCATTCCGGGCGCGGTGCAGCGCATGGCGGATCTGCGGGCGCGCGGCAAGCAGCTGGTGGTTCTGACCAACGCCGCCAGCTACACCCGCCGGCAGCTTCTGGCGAAATATCATCGGCTTGGCTTTGATTTCACCAAGGAAGAAGTCGTATCGTCCCGCGATGTGGCCGCCCCGCACTTGGCGCAAATCGCCCCCGGCGCGGTCTGGGCGGCGCTGTCGGCCGAAGGCGACAGCTTTGACGATATTGATGCCGATCTGGTGGATGCCTTCGCGCATCCGCAAATGCTGCGCGATGCGGATGCCTTCGTGTTTCTGTCCACCGCGCGCTGGACCACGTCGCTGCAATCCGACCTGATCGCAGCCCTGCGCGACCGTCCGCGCCCGCTTGTCATCGCCAATCCCGACATCGTGGCCCCGCGCGAAGTGGGGTTAAGTCTGGAACCCGGCCTTTTCGTCCATCTGCTGCTGGACGCCCTGCCTCATGCCGACGTGCATTGGTTCGGCAAGCCCTTCGGGGCCTGTTTCACCCAAGGTCTTGGGCAAATCGGACTGCCGCCGGACCGCGTGGCGATGGTGGGCGATACCCTGCACACCGATGTTCTGGGCGGGGCGGCGGCGGGCTGCGTCACGGTTCTGGTCACCGATCACGGGCTGTTTCGCGGGCAGGATGTGGGCGCGGTGATCACCAGTTCCGGCATTGTGCCGGATTTTGTGGTGCGCACGACTTAAGGGGCGGCGGGAGATGCCCCACCCCAAATGATCACAAAAAATCAAGAATTAGATTGACAGTGATCATATCCGCCGCCCTACTGCCCCGAAGCATCGGGTCAGAACCGCCATGAAGATCGACCGCGCCACGGCCATCCGTCAGCACCTTTTCGTCAAGGGCTACAGCTCCATCGCGGAAATAGCACTGGCGGTGGGGGCCTCGGAACCCACCGTGCGCCGCGACCTTTCCGCGCTTGAGGCTGAAGGCCAGATCCTGCGCAACCACGGCGGCGCGCAGATCGCCTTGGCCTCGGGCACAGAAATCGCCTTTGAAAGCCGCGAGCAGATCAACCTGCCGGTCAAACGCGCCATTGCCGAAGCGGCCTATCGGCTGCTGCGTCCCGACACCTCGGTGTTTCTGGACGCCGGAACGACGGTGCTGCAATTGGCGCGCCGGTTGCGGTTGCATCCGATGCCGCTGCGGGTGTTCACCAATTGCCTGCCGGTGGCGCAGGT
>JANNBI010000178.1:0-1913 GCA_031385345.1 Paracoccaceae bacterium
CGGTCCTGATGCGCCTGCGGATCCCACAGCTTTGACCGCCTCAGGGCCTTGGCGCAGTGCAGGAACACCTCTTTCACCGTGACCACGATGGCGACGGTGGGTGTGCGGTCCCGCACCGCCAACAGCGCCAGAAGGTCCGGATCACAAGAGATCTGCGCCGTGCCATTGACCCGCATGGTGTCGTCAAATCCGGGGATCAGAAACAGGATCCCGACGGCGGGATTGGCAAGGATGTTCCTTTGCGTGTCCAGACGGTTGTTGCCGGGCCGGTCCGGGATCACAAAGGTCTTGTCGTCCAGAACCTTCACGAACCCACATGGGTCGCCCCGTGGGCTGACATCGGCCAACCCCTCGGGCGACTGGGTTCCGATGCACAGGAAGGGCGCGCGGGACAGGAAATTCCGGGCGTGGCTGTCCAGATGGTCCAGACATTTCTGAATCGCGACGGGATGGGTCGTGGGAAAAAGGGATCGAAGTTCGTCGATATCCTTGACCAGAAACTCTGGCTTGATCTGTGAGTCCGTAGTCATTTTCCGTCCCTTTGCGTGTCGCGCCGGTCCTTGGACCTAAAGCAGTTTTGCCGCCCTGACCTCTCGGTCAAGGACATCCAGAAATCTTGACCGATCAGCCTTTGAATACATCTTGGCCCCGCCTTGGCGGAAGGGATCGGCCGACCGCAGATCTTGCATCAGATCCCGCGTGGCCAGGGCCATGCCGATGTTGGCGGCGCCCAGAACCTCGCCGTTGTGTTTGATCACCCGCGCACCTGTGGCCACGCATTTTGCGGCAAGGGGGATATCGCCGGTCACCACCACATCGCCCGGTCCGCAGGCATCCGCGATCCATTTGTCGGCTTCATCCGGACCGGCGCTGACATAGACGCTTTCCACCAGTGGGTTGGGGCTGGGCCTGATACCGCCGTTCGACACCAGCACCATGCGCATGCCATGACGGGTGGCCACCCGCTCGGCCTCGGCCTTCACCGGGCAGGCGTCGGCGTCGATATAGATCGTCATACCAGCAGGGCCGCGGCGTGAAAGGCCACGTGTTCTTCCATAAAGGTGCTGACGAAAAAGTAGCTGTGGTCATAGCCTTTTTGCATCCGGAACGTGCCGCCCTGCCGCATTTCGGCCATGGCCGCCGCCAGCTCCTGCGGCCGCAGCAGGTCGATGAACTGATCGCTGGTGCCCTGATCAATCAGGATCGGCCCGTCAAAGCCGCGCCGCAGCATCAAGGCGCTGGCATCGTAATGCGCCCAGGTTTCCTCGTCCGGGCCAAGATAGGCGGTGAATTGTTTGCGGCCCCAGTCGCTGGCCACCGGATTGCAGATCGGCGCAAAGGCGGAAACGGAGCGGAAGCGTCCCGGAAAGCTCATCGCGATGGTCAACGCGCCGTGGCCGCCCATGGAATGCCCGGTGATTGCTTGCGCGGCCTCGGCAATGGGAAAGGCGCTGAACAGGGCGTTGGGCAATTCGTCGGTGATGTAATCCCACATCTGAAAATGCTGATCCCAGGGCCGCTGGGTTGCATTCACATAGAACCCGGCCCCCTGACCCAGATCAAAGGCCGCGTCATTGGCCACGCCTTGGCCGCGCGGCGAGGTGTCAGGAAACACCAGCGCAATCCCCGCCTCGGCCGCCCAACGCTGCGCGCCCGATTTGACCATGGCATTCTCATGCGTGCAGGTCAGCCCCGACAGATACCACAACACCGGCACCGGCCCATGCTCGGCCTCCTCTGGCAGGAACAGCCCAAAGGTCATGTCGCACTGGCAGCAGTCCGACACATGGGCATACACCCCCTGCACCCCGCCAAACGCCCGGTTTTCGCTGATCGTCCTCATGTCCTGCCCTTCACTCTCGTCACGCCAATCTGGCCCTCTCTAGCGAAACACCGTCAGAATGTCATCCAAC
>JANNBI010000200.1:0-6049 GCA_031385345.1 Paracoccaceae bacterium
GCAAGATTTGCCTTCACGCCGGGGGTTTCGCCTTCGTAATTCGACAGGATTTTCTTGACGGTGGCAGTTGCGCGCATGGGGGATGGTCCTTTCGGTCAATGTCCCATCCGGCATAGAAAACCCATCGCCGCCCCGCAAGCATGGTTGCGCTAACGCCGCAGCGCGGCGCGGATGTTAGGCCATCAGGGCCGCGACGCCGGGCAATTCCTTGCCCTCCATCCATTCCAGAAACGCGCCGCCTGCGGTCGAGATAAAGGTGAAATCCGCCGCCGCCCCCGCCTGATTAAGCGCCGCCACCGTGTCGCCGCCGCCCGCGACCGAAATCAGCCGCCCGGCGCGGGTCAGATCTGCCGCCACCTTGGCCGCCGCATTGGTCGCGGCGTTGAAGGGTTCAATTTCAAACGCGCCAAGCGGACCATTCCAGATCAGCGTGTGGCAGGTTTCAAAAACCGCTGTCAATTCGGCCACGGTTTGCGGTCCTGCGTCGAGGATTATCGCATCCGCCGGGCATTGACCGACGGGCAGGGCCCGATTGTCCGCCCCGGCCTTGAATTCGCGCGCCACGACGATATCCACCGGCAGGTGGATGACACATCCCGCCGCGCGGGCCTTGGCGACAATTTCCAACGCAGTCGCGGCCATCTCGCGTTCGGCCAGCGACTTGCCGACCTCAACCCCTTGGGCCACCAGAAAGGTATTGGCCATCCCGCCGCCGATCACCAGATGATCAACCTTGGTCACCAGATTGCCCAAAAGGTCCAGCTTTGTTGACACTTTGGCCCCGCCCACCACTGCCACTACAGGGCGTTTCGGGGTTCCCAATGCCGCCTCAAGTGCTGCGAGTTCCTCGGCCATCAAGCGCCCGGCAAAGGATGGCAGCAGCCCCGCGATCCCCGTGGTGGACGCATGGGCGCGGTGCGCCGCCGAAAAGGCATCGTTGCAGAACACATCGCCCAAGCCAGCCAGAAATTGCGCCATCATCGGATCATTGGCTTCCTCCATCGCGGTAAAGCGGGTGTTTTCCACCAGCACGACCGCATCGGGTGCCAAAGCTTCAATCGCCGTGCGGCTTGGCCGCTCGATGAAGGTCACTGCGCGGCCAAGGGCCGCCTCCAGCGCCGGTTGCACCAGCTTCAGGCTCATCTCAGGCACGACCTTGCCCTTGGGGCGTCCGAAATGCGCCAACAGCACCACGCGCCCGCCCTTGGCCAGAATGTCGCGTACCGTCGGCACGATCTTGTCGATCCGGGTTGTGTCGGTCACAACGGACCCCTCCATCGGCACGTTGATATCGACCCGCGTCAGCACGATCTTGCCCGCCAGATCCATATCATCCATCGTTTTCCAGCCCATGGCGCATCTCCTGTCCCGATTTCCCCTCTATTTCGTCCCTTCTCACGGCAAGGTCAACCGTTCCCCCCTTTCCCTTCGGTTCGCCCGACATTAGGTTGGGCGCGGTAAAAACTCCAAGGAAACGCCCCCATGGCCGAAATCAAAGACCCAGAAAACACCATCATCGTGACGCTGAAAGACGGCGACGTGGTGATCGAACTGATGCCAGCCATTGCCCCAAAGCATTGCGAGCGGATGAAAACCCTGGCCCGCGCCAAGGCCTATGACAACGTCTGCTTTCACCGCGTGATCGACGGCTTCATGGCCCAGACCGGCGATGTCGAGAATGGCAATATGGAAAAGGACTTCAACCTGCGCCGGGCGGGCACGGGCGGGTCGGACATGCCGGACGTTCCGGCCGAATTTTCCAAACTGCCGCATGATCGCGGCACGATCGGGGCGGCGCGTTCGTCCAACCCGAACTCGGCCAACAGCCAGTTCTTTATCAATTTCAAGGACAACTCGTTCCTGAACGGGCAATACACGGTCTATGGCCGGGTCTTGTCGGGGATGGACCATGTGGACAAGATCACCAAGGGCGAGCCTCCGGCAAATCCTGACCGCATGATCACCGTTCGGGTGGCCGCCGATGTTGCATAAAACCCTTGCCGCCTTTTTGCTGCTTGCCGCCCCGGCCTTTGCCGAAGGCGACGGTCCCGGCCCGAACCTGATCATCGACGTGACCGGCACCGCCAATGGCCAGATCGTCATTGATCTGGCCTCGGACGCGGCCCCGCTGCATGTCGCGCAGATCCTGACGCTGGCCAAGGCCGGCGCCTATGACAACGTGGTGTTTCACCGCGTGATCGACGGCTTCATGGCCCAGACCGGCGACGTGGAATACGGCATTTCCGGCGCTGATATGTCGATGGCTGGCATGGGCGGGTCGGAATTGCCCGATATCGCGGCAGAGTTTTCGGACATCTCCTTTGACCGCGGCGTCGTCGGTATGGCGCGCAGCCAAGATCCGGATTCGGCCAACAGCCAGTTCTTCATCATGTTCGCCCCGGGTGAATTTCTGAACGGCCAATACACCGTGGTCGGCAAGGTGATCTCGGGGATGGAAGTCGTCGATGCGATCAAACGCGGCGATGGTCAAAACGGCGAGGTCAGCGAACCCGACGTCATGACGAAAGTCACTGTGCAAGAGTAGAACGCGACGGCGAGAATAGAAAAAGGGGGCATATCATGTCCCCTTTTTTATTAAATATTGGGCTTGGCCGTCAGCCGATCATCACCAGCGCATGACGTTTCTTACCTGCCGTCAGCTTCAACGGCTCCACCAACTGGCCCGCGCCAAACCGCAAAGCTGCATCGGTGACAATCTCGTCATTCACCTTTGCCCCGCCTTCTTGAATCAACCGCTTGGCATCCTTGCCCGAGGCCGACAGCCCGGCGCGTACGAACAGTTGCACGATGCCCACGCCGTCCCCCAGTTCCGCCGCCGGAATGCGCACCGTGGGCAGATCCTCGCCCACGCCGCCATGTTCAAACACTTCGCGCGCGGTGGCCTCTGCCGCCTCTGCCGCCGCCGCGCCGTGCAGCAGCGTGGTGATCGCATTGGCCAGCACCACCTTGGCGGCGTTGATTTCGGACCCGGACAGCGCACCCAGCCGAGCGCAGTCCTCCAGCGGCAGTTCGGTGTACAGCCGCAGGAACCGCCCGACATCGGCATCATTGGTATTGCGCCAATATTGCCAAAACTCATAGGCCGAGGTCATGTCGCCATTCAGCCACACCGCGCCGTTCTGCGATTTGCCCATCTTCTTGCCATCGCTGGTGGTCAAAAGATGCGAGGTCAGGCCGTACACCTCATGGTCCACCACCCGGCGCGTCAGATCGACGCCGTTGACGATGTTGCCCCATTGATCCGACCCCCCCATCTGGATCAGACAGCCATAGCGGCGATTCAGTTCCAGAAAGTCATAGGCCTGCAAGATCATATAGTTGAATTCCAGAAACGACAGGCTTTGCTCGCGGTCCAACCGGGATTTCACCGATTCAAACGACAGCATCCGGTTGACGCTGAAATGCCGCCCGATGTCGCGCAGGAAGGTCAGGTAGTTCAGATCATCCAGCCAAACGGCATTGTTGACCATGACCGCATCACCCGCCCCCTCGCCAAAGGTGACATAGGGCGCAAAGGCGCGCTTGATCCCGGCGATATTGTCGTCGATCTGGGCATCGGTCAGCAACGGGCGCTCTTCGGCGCGAAACGACGGATCGCCCACTTTGGTGGTGCCGCCGCCCATTAGAACAATCGGCTTGCCACCACATTTCTGCAACCAGCGCAGCATCATGATCTGGATCAGACTGCCGACATGCAGCGATTTTGCTGTGGCATCAAACCCGATATAGCCTGGCACCACGCCTTTGATCAAAGCCTCGTCCAACGCCTGATAGTCGGTGCAATCGGCCAAAAAGCCGCGCTCGATCATCACGCGCATGAAGTCTGATTTTGGATGGTAGGTCATGGCTCTCTCATGCTTTACTTGGTGCGGTGTATAGCGGGGCGGGGGGACAAGGGGAAGATGGCGAAACGGGGTCCGCTTTGGGCGCTTGGCACCATGTCCGGCACCTCGCTGGATGGGGTCGATGCGGCGATGATCCTGACCGATGGCATCGAGGTTGTGGACTTTGGCCCCAGCGCCTATCGCCCCTATTCCGAAGATGAGCGAAGCGTCCTGCGCCACGCCTTGGGGTGTTGGCCCGATGATCCCGGCGTGGCCGAGGCCGCCCGCGTCGTGGAAGAGGCCCATGCCGAGGTGATGGCGCGCTTTCAGGGCGTACAGATAGCGGGCTTTCACGGCCAGACTCTGGCGCATGATCCGGGGCGTCGCGGCACCCATCAGGCGGGCGACGGGCAATTGCTGGCGCAGATCCTGAACCTGCCAGTGGTCTGGGATTTTCGCAGTACGGATGTACAATTTGGCGGGCAGGGCGCGCCCTTGGCCCCGTTCTATCACTTTGCCTTGGCGCGCAAGATCGGGGCCACGCAGCCCGTCGCCTTTCTTAATCTGGGCGGCGTCGGCAATGTCACATGGGTCAATCCAACCGCCCCCAATCCCGAGGCTTCGGGTGCCCTGCTGGCTTTTGACACTGGTCCGGCCAATGCCCCGATCGACGATTTGATGCGCGCGCGGTTTGGGCTGGCGTCGGACAAGGATGGCGCCTTGGCACTGACCGGCCGCGCCGATCAAGATTTGGTGACAGCCTTTCTTCGGGACGGGTTTTTCCTGAAAATCCCGCCAAAATCGCTGGACCGCAATCATTTTGCCCCAAAGCTGGCAGCGATCACTCAACTTGCCCCGGCAGATGCCGCGCGCACTTTGATTGCCTGCGCCGCCGCCGCCGTGGCGCGCGGGGCGGAACATTTTGCCGCCCCGGTGTCGCGTTGGCTGGTCTGTGGCGGGGGCCGCCACAACGCCGCTTTCATGGCGGAACTGGCCGCGCGCCTTCCCGGTCCGGTGGACCGGGTTGAGGAGGCCGGTCTGGACGGAGACATGATCGAAGCGCAGGCTTTCGCCTTTCTGGCGGTGCGCGTTGCGCGCGGACTGCCGACATCCTGCCCCACGACCACTGGGGTGCCGGCGGCGGTGGGCGGCGGCCAGATCAGCCGTCCCGAGGCCGCCTATTCCTTGAAGTAACGGCTGTCCTTGATCTGATCCCAGGCCCAGACCACCTCTTGCAACCGGTCCTCGTCGCTGCGGTCGCCGCCGTTCATATCTGGATGAAGATCCTTCACCAAACCTTTGTATTGCTTTCGTATTTCGGATTTCGTCCAGGTGTCGCGCGCATCCAGAATGTCCAGCGCCTTACGCTCAGTTGACGGCAGTTTGCGGGTGGCTTGCGACAGGGCCTTGCCGGGGTTCTGCGTGGCCTTCTCGCCCAGTATGGCCAAGGGGTCATTGACCCCCAGACGCGCCCAGGCACGACCGTCATCCTTGCGGCTGAAGGGCACGGTTTCGCGTTCCCACAACCGGTCCTTGTCCAGCAGCTTTTGAAATTCCTCATCTGTGGCGGTGCCAAAGAAGTTCCATTTCAGATTGTACTCGCGGATATGGTCGCGGCAGAACCAGAAATACTCGTTCAGATGGTCCGGCGATTTCGGCGCGCGGTAAGCGGCCTTTTCGCGGCAGTCAGGGAAATCGCAAGGACGGTTGGCAGCCTCGGACGCGCCGGACATGGTGCCACGCCGAACCGTTTTGCGCTTCGACTTATCGGTCGAAACGCGCAGATCAAATTCAAACGGGGGGCGGGTGGACATCTTCAGGCCTTTCCGACTCAGGGCGTCCACTTTAAAGAAATCACAGGCGAGGTGAAGGGGCAGAGACAGGAAATGTCGGTCGAAAGTGAAATTCGTCAAAGACTTGAAGCGGCTTTTGCCCCCAACCGGCTGGATGTGGTGAATGAGAGCCACAAACACGCCGGCCATTCCGGTGATGACGGCACCGGCGAAAGCCATTTCGCCGTCTTGATCCGCGCCGAGGGTCTGGCGGCGCTTGGCCGGGTTGAACGCCACCGCGCCGTGCAAAAGGCGCTGGGGGATATCAACACACGGGTTCACGCCTTGGCGCTGGATATCGGCTAACCGCCAATCGCCGCCCGCCTATCCCGCCGCCTTGGCCAGCAGCCGGTATTGGTGCAACAAAGGCTC
>JANNBI010000211.1:0-3471 GCA_031385345.1 Paracoccaceae bacterium
TCACCACGGCGCTGATCCCTGGCCGCCCCGCGCCGAAACTTTGGACCGCCGACATGGTGGCGCTGATGAAGCCCGGATCCGTGGTGGTCGACCTTGCGGCCGAACGCGGCGGCAATTGCGATCTGACGGTACCAGACCAGAAAATCGTCAGCGACAACGGCGTGACCGTGGTCGGCTATACCGATTTTCCCAGCCGGATGGCGGCGCAGGCCTCGACCCTGTATTCAACCAACATCCGCCACATGCTGACCGATCTGACGCCCAAAAAAGACGGTGTGATCGTTCACAACATGGAGGACGACGTGATCCGCGGCGCGACGGTGACCAAAGCGCATGAAATCACCTTCCCACCACCGCCACCAAAAATTGCCGCCATTGCCGTCCAGAAGCCGAAGGAAAAGGCCAAGGAACTGACGCATGAGCAAAAACGCGCGGCCGAAAACGCCGCGTTCAAGGCGCAGACCCGTTCTCAGGTAACCATGCTTGTTGTGGCTGGCCTGCTGCTGGGTGTCGTCGGGGCCTTCGCGCCGGCCGAATTCATGTCGCATTTCATCGTGTTCGTGCTTGCCTGCTTCATCGGTTTCTCGGTGATCTGGAATGTCTCGCATTCCTTGCACACGCCTTTGATGGCCGTCACCAACGCCATTTCCGGCATCGTGATCCTGGGGGCACTGCTGCAAATCGGGTCCGGCAATTGGGTGGTGGTTACCTTGGCCGCCATTTCGGTTCTGATTGCATCCATCAACATCGTGGGGGGCTTTCTGGTAACACGCCGGATGCTCGCCATGTTCCAGAAGTCGTGAGGAGAGGCCTATGAGCATCGGTATCGTCTCGGCCGCTTATATCGCAGCGGCTGGTCTGTTTATTCTGTCTTTGGGCGGGTTGTCGGGTCAGGAAAGCGCCAAGCGCGCGGTTTGGTATGGCATCGCGGGTATGGCCCTTGCGGTGTTCGCCACCATCCTGTCGCCCGATGTGGCCAATGTCTGGATTATCGCCGTCATGGTGGCCGTCGGTTCGGTTCTGGGCTGGATCGTCGCCAAGCGCGTCCAGATGACCGAAATGCCGCAGCTTGTGGCAGCCTTGCACAGCTTTGTCGGTCTGGCCGCTGTTTTGATCGGCTATAACGCCGATCTGGAGATGACGCGGGTTCTGGCGCTGGACGAAGGCTCCAAAGCCTTGCTGATCGGCTTTGCCAACAAGCTGGCCCATAAGGACGCGGTTGAACAGTCCATCCTGCGGGTAGAGGTGTTTTTGGGCGTGTTCGTCGGGGCGGTCACCTTTACCGGGTCGGTCATTGCCTTTGGCAAGCTGGCGGGCCGCGTGGACGGCAAGGCCAAGAAACTGCCGGGCGGGCATTTGTTGAACGCCGGCGCGGCCATCGGGTCTTTGATCCTGCTGGTGCTGTATTTCAACGGCGCTGGAATCTGGGCGCTGGCTTTAATGACCTTGCTGGCCTTTTTCATTGGCTATCACTTGATCATGGGCATTGGCGGGGCCGACATGCCGGTCGTGGTATCGATGCTGAACAGCTATTCGGGTTGGGCGGCGGCGGCGATCGGATTTACCCTTGGCAACGATCTTTTGATCGTCACCGGGGCGCTGGTCGGTTCCTCTGGCGCGATCCTAAGCTACATCATGTGCAAGGCGATGAACCGGTCTTTCATCAGCGTCATCCTTGGCGGTTTTGGTGGCACCACCGGCCCCGCAATGGAAGTCACCGGTGAACAGATCGCTATTGACGCCGAAGGGGTTGCTGCGGCGCTGAACGATGCGGACAGCATCATCATCATTCCGGGATACGGCATGGCGGTGGCGCAGGCGCAGCAGGCGGTGTCCGAATTGACGCGCAAACTGCGCGCACGCGGCAAGACCGTGCGCTTCGCCATTCATCCCGTTGCGGGACGCCTGCCCGGCCACATGAACGTGCTGCTGGCCGAGGCCAAAGTCCCCTACGATATCGTGCTGGAGATGGACGAAATCAACGAGGATTTCCCCAGCACCGACGTGGCCATCGTTATCGGCTCCAATGACATTGTGAACCCGGCGGCGCAGGAAGACCCGAATTCACCCATCGCAGGAATGCCGGTGCTGGAATGCTGGAAGGCCAAACAGGTGTTCGTGTCCAAGCGCGGGCAGGGGACGGGCTATTCCGGCATTGAGAACCCGTTGTTTTACAAGGAAAATACCCGGATGTTCTACGGTGATGCCAAGAAATCCTTGGATGCGCTGTTGCCCATGATCGACTGACAGCCAAGGGGTTTACTTCTGGCATGCCAGATCTGAACCGACCTTCCTGAATTTTTCGAACCTGATCTTCGGCCCCAGACACCGCTCTGGGGCCGCTGTTTTTACAACCTGTGCCATGGCCTTTTTGCATTTCCGCAACACCTTCACAGCATACCCTAGTATTCCGCCTATTCGCTGGCAGACCCCCGGTCATCTTGGCATTTCTTGGACAAATCACAGGACTTTGACATGCACTCTTCGTTGACCGCCCTTGAAGACCACCCCCTGCGCTTTGCTTTGGTCAGCGAGTTGCATGCCCGGCCCTTTCCGGCACTGACCGCCCCGTGTATGGCGACCTATCTGGCGATCAAGGAACCGCTACAGGCCGAACGTCGTGACCGCGCCCTTGACCGCGCTCATCTGTGTGCGCTGCTGGATCGGCATGGCACCGGCCACCCACAGCCGGGGGCCAACCACTTTTCGACCCAAGTGGGCCGATCCGAGCTGAAATGGGAAAGCCACACCGAGTTTGTGACCTATTCCGCATTCACTCCCGGCCTGTCCACCCGCCCCTTTGATCCCGCCGAGGCCGAGGTGTTTCCGTCCGATTGGCTGGCCGCAGCCCCCGGAAAACGCATCGCCGCCGTTCTGATCCGGGTTGAGATTATGCCCGAGGATGAGACGCAGATCGCCGCCAAACTGGACGACTGGTTCGTGCCTGAAAGTCTGGCGGTGTCGCGGGTGGTTGATGGCGCGGCAATAGTGGCCGGGGATTTCCGCATTGATCCGGCAGGACAAATGCGTTTTGCGGTCTTTGTGCGCCCCGAAACCTCTGCCCGGCGGATTGGCCGGATCGTCCAGCGCCTGTGCGAAATTGAAACCTACCGCGCTATGTCCATGCTGGGCCTGATGCGGGCGCGCGATTTGTCGGACCGGCTGAACGGTTTGGATCCGCGCCTGTCTGATCTGGTGGCGAACCTGGAAAAGGCCGATCAGGGCGCGGTGTCGGTGCTGCACGAATTGCTGCAAATCACAGGTGAGCTGGAAAGCCTGTCAGTGCGCCATTCCTTCCGTTTTGGCGCAACCGGCGCTTATGAGGCGATCGTCAACCAACGGGTTTACGCGCTGCGCGAGGAACGTCTGGGCGGACGGCAGACTTTTGGCGAATTCATGATGCGGCGCTATGATCCTGCGATGCGCACGGTGAAATCGGCCGAACGGCGGTTGACTTCGATGGCGGAACGG
>JANNBI010000215.1:0-20785 GCA_031385345.1 Paracoccaceae bacterium
CGCTGCTCATGGCCGCCAAAGGCATCGAGGCCATCGTCGCCTACGCTGCTGACGGCACCAAGCCTGCTGCAACCGAAGGTCTGTCCTTCTTCAACACCGGTGTGAACTTGGTCACCGACCAGCCCGTCGAAGGCGTTGAATCCATCGACAGCACCAAAGGCACCGAGCTTTGCTGGGGCTGATCGCCCGTTCATAGTGGCTTGATTTAGGGAAGGGCGGCTTTACAGTCGCCCTTCTTCTTAGCTGAAACCCAGCAAGGGTTTTTCAAGAGTTCAACGGGGGGAAACCGAAGCGATGAGCGCGGAAGACGCACCAACCAAAACCATCTCTGACTTCGAAGCGACGCTGAACAAGGCCGAAACCAAGGTCGCCAGCTTTGACAAGGACGACAAGACCCTTGTCCATATCGCCCGAGGCTATTTGCGCAACAGTCCCACCCTGATCCCGGCGCTTGTGCTGCTGATCTCGGTCGTGGCCTTTTCCATCATCGCGCCGCGGTTTCTGGGGGTCGGCGCGCTGTCCACCATCCTGAAACAGGTCACGGTCACCGGCTTTATCGCGCTGGCCCAGACCCTGGTGATCCTGACCGCCGGCATCGACCTGTCGGTCGGCGCCATCCTTGTCATCTCCTCGCTGATCATGGGCAATCTGGCCGTCATGACCGGCCTGCCGGTTCTGCTGGCCGTGTTCATCGGGATCTTTTTTGGCGGTCTGATGGGCGCGCTGAACGGCGTCCTGGTGGCAAAGGTCAAACTGCCGCCCTTCATCGTGACACTGGGGACTCTGTCGATCTTTAACGCGCTGAAGCTGTGGTATTCGCAGTCCGAATCCATCCGAAACGCCGATATCGAAGAAAAAGCCGCCGGTCTTTTGTGGTTTGGTAAAGGCTATAATCTGGGCGGGGCGTCGATCACCTATGGCGGTATCACCCTGATCCTGCTGGCAGCCGCGCTTTGGTATGTGCTGAACCACACCGCCTGGGGTCGCCATGTTCACGCCATCGGGGACGATCCCGATGCGGCCATGCTGTCGGGTATCAATGTCAGCACCACGCTGATTTCGGTCTACACCGTGGCGGGCCTGATCTGCGGCTTTGCGGCCTGGATCGCGATCGGCCGCGTCGGATCAGTCTCTCCGATCGCGTTCGATACGGTCAATCTTGGGTCCATCACCGCCGTGGTGATCGGTGGTACCTCGCTGTTTGGCGGGCGCGGGTCGATCATTGGCTCGGTGCTTGGGGCCTTTATCGTGGGCGTATTCAACACCGGCCTGTCGCTGGCCGGGGTCGATGACTATTGGCAGATGTTCGCCGCCGGCTGTCTGGTGATCATCGCCGTCGCATTGGATCAATGGCTGCGGAGGGCTACACAATGACCGAGGTCAAACCCATCCTTGAAGCGCGGGGCCTGATGAAGCGCTATGGCACCGTCGTCGCCATGAGCGGGGCCGATTTCGAACTTATGCCGGGCGAGATTTGCGCCGTCATAGGCGATAACGGCGCCGGAAAATCAACCATGATCAAGGCGTTGTCGGGGGCCGTCATCCCCGACCACGGCGAGATCCTGCTGGACGGCAAAGCGGTGAATTTCCGCAGCCCCGACGATGCGCGGGCGCTTGGTATCGAAACCGTCTATCAGAACCTTGCCATGTCGCCGGCGCTGTCGATTGCCGACAACATGTTTTTGGGCCGCGAATGGCGCAAACCGGGCATCATGGGAACGGTCTTTCGCCAGATGGACCGCCCCCGGATGGAGAAATTCGCCCGGGACAAGCTGTCCGAACTGGGTCTGATGACGATCCAGAACATCAACCAAGCGGTCGAAACCCTGTCCGGTGGCCAACGTCAGGGCGTCGCCGTGGCACGGGCGGCGGCCTTTGGGTCCAAGGTGGTTATCCTGGACGAGCCGACCGCCGCGCTGGG
The DNA here is from genome assembly GCA_031385345.1 of Paracoccaceae bacterium. Lineage (GTDB taxonomy): Bacteria > Pseudomonadota > Alphaproteobacteria > Rhodobacterales > Rhodobacteraceae > CAIYZT01. The sequence goes on from JANNBI010000215.1 coordinate 1,922, forward strand.
CGTCAAAGAATCCCGCCGCGTGCTGGAACTGATCCGCGACGTGCGGGCGCGCGGCATTCCGATCATCCTGATCAGCCACAACATGCCGCATGTGTTCGAAGTGGCGGACCGCATCCACATCCACCGTCTTGGCCGCCGTCTGTGCGTGATCAAGCCGTCGGATTATTCGATGTCCGACGCCGTGGCCTTCATGACAGGGGCCAAACTGCCCGACGGCGTCACCGAAGCCGTGTAATCCCCAAACGGCCGCCCCAAAGGCGGCCGTTTTTCAATCCCGGTGACCGGGGGACCGCACAAACCGGATCCCGGCAGCGACCGCCCGATCAAGAGCCCCTCAACATTCCCCCCATCCTGCCGAGGCCGCCTTCAGCGTCGCCAGAAAGCTTTGCACTTTCAAAGTGCGGTGCAGATCGACATGGGTGACCATCCACAGCGGGCTGTCCCATTCCGGGATTGGGGCCATCACCTCAATCAGGTCCGCATTCTGTCGCGCGCCGTGCCAGCCCAGAAACCCGATGCCGATCCCGCCACCCACCGCAGCATCGGCATCTGACGGGTCGTTCACCCGAAACCGGATCGCCTCGGGCGGCACATGTGTGACCAGCCATTTGTGAAACGGCGCCCGTGCCTCGGCCGCATCGGGGCCGACAAACTGATGCCCGGCAAAATCCTCGGGTCCGGCGGGCACGCCATAACGCTCGACATAACTGCGCGCGGCGTAAAGGCCCCAGCGCATCCGCATCAGCGGCAACACCACATTGTCAGGGTCTTGCGGCGCTGCCCCGGCCCGGATCGCCACATGCGCCTCGCCGTAATCAAGCCGGAACAGCCGCATATCGGTCAGGAACCGGATGATCACCTGCGGATGCGCGGCAGAGTAGTTGGCAAAGACCGGGGCCAACAACCTCCCGATCCCGGTGATCGAGGTGACGACCAACTCGCCCGCGACAACCTCTCCCTGACCCTTGATCCGGCTGGACAACTGGCCGAATTGTTCTTCAGTGGTCTGCGCTACGGCCATCAGATCGCGTCCGGCTTCGGTCGCGGTATAGCCGCGCGCATGGCGCTGAAACAGCTTGGTCCCCAGCCGTTTTTCCAAAGCGTCGATATGTCGGATGACGGTGGCATGATGCACGCCCAGAACCTCGGCCGCGCCCGACACCGTGCCCATCCGCGCCACCTGAAACGCCGTGCGAATTTCGTCCCAGTTGTCCATCGCCGCTCTCCTTGTGCGCGTCTGCACCGAACCATGGCGAAACTGGCGATTTGTGCAAGTCCCTGCTGCATGGCCACGCTGCCTGATCCCCTCCCATGACCCCGCGCCATTGACAGCCCTGCGGTTTGCGCGTATCCGCCCGATCAATTCCCCCGGAGGCCCCACGCTTCCGGTCCCTTGGCCTGTGCCGGGATCGCCACCTGTCAGCGCGTTGCGCCCACAGGTGTCATTTCGCATTGTCTTGGGGTTCGTTCCGCCGGTCCCTATATCGGGGCCAAACCCAAACCGACAGGAGAGCGCCATGTTCGAAAGCCTTTCAGACCACCTTGGCAGCGTCTTTGATCGCCTGACCAAAGCGGGCGCCCTGTCGGAAACCGATGTTGATGCCGCCCTGCGCGAGGTGCGCACCGCCCTTCTGGACGCCGACGTGTCCTTGCCCGTCGCCCGCGATTTCATCAAGGCCGTCAAGGCCCGCGCCATCGGTCAAGCCGTCACCAAATCCATCACCCCGGGTCAGCAGGTCGTCAAGATCGTCCATGACGAGTTGATCAAGGTTCTGGCCGGCGATGGCGAACCGGACGCGCTGAAGATCGACAACCCGCCTTCGGCCATCCTGATGGTCGGTTTGCAAGGTTCAGGCAAAACCACGACCACCGCCAAACTGGCCAAACGGTTGAAGGAAAAGAACGGCAAGCGCGTGCTTCTGGCCTCGCTTGACACCAACCGTCCCGCCGCGATGGAGCAGTTGGCAATCCTCGCCGGTCAGATCGGCGTTGACAGCCTGCCTATCGTCAAGGGCGAAACGGCGGTTCAGATCGCCAAGCGGGCGAAAACTCAGGCCGCGATGGGCGGCTATGACGTGGTGTTCTTTGACACCGCAGGCCGCCTGCATATCGACGAAATCCTGATGGAGGAAATTCAGGCCGTCCGCGACATCGCGCAACCGCGCGAAACCTTGCTGGTGGTCGATGGCCTGACCGGTCAGGACGCGGTCAACGTCGCCACCGAATTTGACGGCAAGGTCGGCATCACCGGCGTCGTTCTGACCCGGATGGACGGCGATGGCCGTGGCGGCGCCGCCCTGTCCATGCGCGCCGTCACCGGCAAGCCGATCCGCTTTGTCGGTCTGGGCGAAAAGATGGACGCGCTGGAAACCTTCGAGGCAGAACGTGTCGCAGGCCGTATCCTTGGCATGGGCGACATCGTGGCGCTGGTCGAAAAAGCGCGCGAGACGTTCGAGGCTGAACAGGCCGAACGCATGGCGCGCCGCTATGCCAAGGGCATGTTCAACATGAACGACATGCGCATGCAGATGGAACAGATGCAAAAGATGGGCGGCATGCAGGGCCTGATGGGGATGCTTCCCGGCATGGGCGGCATGGCCAAACAGGTCGAAGCCTCTGGTTTCAATGACAAGATGATCGCCCACCAGATCGCCCTGATCAATTCGATGACCAAAAAAGAGCGGGCCAATCCCGATCTTCTGGCTGCAAGCCGCAAGAAACGCATCGCTATGGGGGCGGGCATGGATGTGTCCGCTCTGAACCGTCTGTTGAAACAGCATAAACAGATGGCCGATGTGATGAAGAAGATGGGCAAGGGCGGCATGATGAAGCAGGCCATCCGTCAGATGATGGGCAAGGGCGGCATGCCCGACCCGTCCAAGATGAACCCGGCCGAGATGGCCGAAATGGCCAAAGGCATGCAGCAGGGTCTGGGGCAGGGCGGCGGTTTTCCCGGAATGCCCAAGGGCTTGAGCCTGCCTGCCGGCCTGTCGGGGATGATGAAGAAGAAATGATCCAAGATCTGCGCCCGCACCTGATCGGCCTGCCCGTTCTGGAAACAGAACGGCTGATCCTGCGCGCGCCGATAGCTTCGGACTGGCCCGCCTTCTGCGACTACCGCGCCTCGCCGCTCACCGAATTTACCGGCGGTCCAAAGCCCGAACACCTTGCCGCCGAACAATTCGCCTCGTTCTTTGGTCACTGGGTGATGCGCGGCTTTGGTCGGCTGATCGCCCAGGATCGCGCCACCGGACAGCCTTTGGGCCATTTCGGTCCGATGCAATGGCAAGACAGCGCTGCGGTGGAGCTTACCTGGTCGCTCTGGACCGCCACGGCGGAAGGGCAGGGCCTTGCAACCGAGGCAGCCCGTCGCATGGCCGACTGGGCCTTTGGTCCTCTTGGCCTGACCTTCGCCCGCGCCGAGGTTCACCGCGACAACGCCGCCTCTCACGCCATCGCCCGCCGTCTGGGCGGCCAAGTGGCCAGCGACGACCACCCGACATGGTTTGCCGATGGTGCGGTCTATCACTTTACCCCCCGGGGGGCCGCATGACCGCCCCCACCCTTCACACCCCCCGCCTGACCCTGCGCGCCCCCGAAATAGCAGATTTTGCGGCCTACCGTGCCTTTGTCACCTCGGACCGGTCCCGGTTCATGGGCGGCCCGCATGATGCGGCGACGGCCTGGTCTTGGTTCTGCAACGATGCCGCGCAATGGCCGCTGTTGAACATGGGCGGGCTGACTGTGCTGCACGGCGATCAGCAGATCGGTCAGGTCGCCCTGTGCCATGGTCCGATCTTCCCGGAACCCGAACTCGGATGGTTCCTGTTCGACGGGTTTGAAGGGCAAGGTTTCGCGACCGAGGCGGCGCGTGCCTTGCGCGACTGGGCCTTTGGTCCGCGCGGTCTGACCACCATCGTGTCCTATATCGACGCCGCCAACACCGCCTCGCAGGCGATTGCCGGGCGTTTGGGCGGCGTGGTTGATCCCGCTGCCGCAACGCCCGACGGCATGACCACGCTGGTTTACCGCTTTGCAAAGGGCAGGATCACCCCAATGATCCAACCCAATCTGGGGGGCCAAACATGACCGCCTGGTTGCAAGCCCCCACCGGCCCCAGCGCCGATCTGGCCAAGGCCATCTGCGTGGCGGTGCCAGTGATCACCACCCAACGCCTGCGTCTGCGCGCGCCGATGTTGACCGACTACCCGGCCTATGAGGGGGTTTTCACCTCGGACCGCGCAAGGTTCATGGGCGGCCCTTTCACTCAAGATCAGGCTTTTGCCGATTTCTGCCAAGGGGTTGCGGGCTGGCTGCTGCGCGGTGCCGGTATGTGGACGCTGACCAGCCTGCACGACGATGCACCGCTGGGCTGGGTCTATCTGTGGCAGGAAACCGGCGATCCGGAACCCGAATTGGGCTGGGTGCTGACCCAATCCGCCGAACGCCAGGGCTTCGCCGCCGAGGCCGCCCGCGCCGTCCTGCCCCATGCGCTGTCCCTGTTCGGACCGCTGGGCTTTGTCAGCTACATCGACGCCGCCAACCACCGCTCTGCCCGGCTGGCCCTTGCCTTGGGCGCCTCCCGCGATCCCCAGGCCGAGGCAGCACTGGCCGACCCCGACCTTCACATCTATCGCCATACCGGAACAGGAGGGATCAAATGACCGACGTGCCCAACCGCGCCGCTTTGCTGCTGAACGACCACCGCGAATCCATCGACCGGCTGGACGCGATCCTTGTGTTCACCCTGGCCGAGCGGTTCAAACATACCCAGTCCGTCGGTCGGCTGAAGGCCGAACATGGCTTGCCGCCTTCCGATCCCAAACGCGAAGCGCGTCAGATCGCCCGGCTGGAAACTCTGTCCCAAGAGGCGAATCTCGATCCCGAATTCGCCAAGAAATTCCTGACCTTCATCATCTCTGAAGTGATCAGGCATCACGAGAAGCTACAGAAATAGCCGGGACATCCCGGTTCTACGCCATCTTAAAGGAGATCCCAAATGGCTACTAAAATCCGTCTTGCGCGCGGTGGTTCCAAGAAGCGCCCGCACTATGCAATCGTTCTGTCCGACAGCCGCATGCGCCGCGACGGTCGCTTCCTGGAAAAGCTGGGGGTCTATGACCCGATGCTGGCCAAGGACGACGAAAAGCGCGTCGTGATGAACCTTGACCGGATCAAGGAACTTCTGGCGACCGGCGCGCAGCCGACCGACCGCGTGGCACGTTTCCTGGAATCGGCCGGTGTTCTGGCCAAGAAGGTGCGCAGCAACCCGAAGTCGGCCATCCCCGGCAAGGCCATGGCCGAGCGTGCCAAGAAGAAAGCCGAAAAAGTCGCAGAACCTGCTGCGGAATAATCGGGGTAACGCCGCCTTGCGTGGCACCTTTGATGCCGTCTTTCGGGACGGCCTGTTTGATCTGATGCGGTGGCGGCGCGATGTGCGCCGCTTCCGCACCGATCCGGTCGAGGCGGCGGTGCTGAACCGCTGCCTCGATGCCTTTGCGCTGGCCCCGTCCGTGGGCCTGTCCGAACCCTGGCGGCTGATTGACGTGTCCTCACCGACCGCCCGCGCCGCCGCGTTAGAGAATTTCACCACCACCAATGCCGCGGCACTTGGCGGCTACGACGGCGACAAGGCCGCCCTTTACGCCGGCCTGAAACTTTCCGGCATGCGCGAAGCGCCCGTACAACTGGCTGTGTTCTGCGACCGCACCACTGGCAAAGGCGCCGGTCTGGGCCGCACGACCATGCCCGAGATGCTGGATTATTCCGTCGTCGGCGCGATCACCCTGTTCTGGCTGGCCCTGCGCGCCGAGGGGTTGGGTCTGGGCTGGGTGTCCATCCTTGACCCTGCGCGCTTGTCGCGCGATCTGGGCGTCCCTGACAATTGGGCGCTGATCGGCTATTTATGTATAGGCTGGCCCGAAACACCTTCGGAACAGCCCGAACTGGAACGCGCCGGATGGGAAACCAAAGCCCCGGCATTGCAGATGGAACGCAGATGATGACAGACCGGATTTGCGTGGGCGCCATCGCGGGCGCTTTTGGCGTGATGGGCGAGGTGCGGTTGAAATCCTTCTGCGCCGAACCCACGGCGCTGGCCGACTATGGTCCCCTGTTCACCGAGGATGGCAAAACTTCGTACAAGATCACTCTGACCCGGCCTGTTTCCGGGGGTCTGGGCGCACGTGTCACCGGTATCAAGACCAAGGAAGAGGCCGACGCCCTGCGCGGTGTGCAGCTTTATGTTGACCGCGCCCGCCTGCCCAACCTGCCCGATGACGAATACTACCACGCCGACCTTATCGGGCTGGAAGTGCGCGACACCGGGGGCGTGGTGCTGGGCAAGGTGCTGTCAGTGAACAACCACGGCGCCGGGGATATCCTGGAAATCTCCGGTCCCGGCACCAAAGGCCCGCTGATGGTGCCCTTCACCCTTGCCGCCGTGCCCACCGTCGATCTGATGTTGCGCCGCGTCGTGGTCGATTTGCCCGAGGGTCTGATCGAGGAGTCTTGACCCGGTTTCCTTGGGGCCTAAAGTGCAACAGTCCGGCCCAATAGGCTGGGCAATCCGGCTGTGGCACTGGACATTCGGCCCGAAATTTGGCCAAACAGGGGGAAAAAGCAGTGAGATCGAAGAAAATGCACCTCACCCTGTTTCGTGGCGCGACAGCGCTTTTGTATCTTGGCCCGCTGTTTGCCGGTCTTGCGGGCTTTGGCTGGGCCTTGGTTCCGGCCTTTCTGGCGATCTTCCTGATGTATCTTTTCGTCGTCCGCCGCTCTCTCTTTCCGCGTAAATCAGCGGATTGGACGGACATGGGCCTTGTGATCCCCTTGCTGACCCAGACCCTTGTGCAATTGCTGCTGATTGTGCTGTGCTTTGCCATCGGACGCGGTTTGGGCGGCGTCGTTGGGGCCGTGCCACCCTTCTCGCCGCTGTGGACGCTGGCGGTGTCTTTCCTGTCCGTGCCGCTGTGCCGTTGGCTTGCGATTCAGGCCCTGCCCACCGATACCAGCCCCGATGTCCCCACAGCCCGTTAAGCGGCAAATCATCCTGCACGCCGGCTTTCACAAGACCGGCACCAAAAGCCTGCAAGCCTGCCTGCGCGCCAACGCAGACCGTTTGCCCGCCGCTTGGCGCGTCCAGACCCGCCCCGACTCCACCGATCTGCGCGCCCTGGTCGAGGCGGCCCGCGTCTTTTCGGCATCCGGTGATAAGGCCGATCTGGCCATGGTCTCGGCCCAGACCGTGCTGTGGCTGGGCGGGCTTGATCTGCAACCGGGGCAGGGGCTGCTTGTCAGCTCCGAGGATTTTGCCGGCCACATGCCAGGTCGTTTCGGCGTCACGGATTACAGCGCGCTGACCCCGATTCTGCACGCCGTGGTCACTATGGCAGCGCGCTTTTACGATGGGCAGGTGCAGGCCCAGATCCTGCTGACCGGCCGCGCTGCCCATCCTTGGCTGCGGTCCTTGTACTTTCAGCAGGCAAAACACCCTGACCTGACCGATGATTTCGATACATTCTGCGCCGCCCTGCCCAATGCCGCAGATCATGCCGCCATAGCCGCCACCCTGCGCCGCAAACTGGGTTCGGCGACCCCGGTGCATCTGCACACCCTTGAAGATCTGTCGCCCCGCCGCCTTGGCCCCGCCCATGCGATGTTCGATCTGGCCCAACTTCCCACCGATGATCTGACACCGGCGCAGGCGCATAATGCCATGCCCGCCCCCGGTCTGGCCGAGGCATATGTGGCCGCCAATCGCCTTGGTCTACCCGTCCCCGACCTGAAACGGATGAAAGAGGATCTGCTGAAGGCCGCGGTTTCCTTGGGCACCAAACTGGGGTAAAGCCGCGCCATGACCGCAGAAACCCCGCCCGCAGAAACGCCGCCCGCTGACACTCCGCCCGTCGAAACTCCTCCTTTTGATCCGCCGCCGACCAAATCGCACGGCCGCCTGTCGATCCGCGCCAGCCTGACGCCCCGCGATCTGATGGAGGAACCGCGCCATGTCAAAAACGCTTGGGTGGCGCGGATCATCACCCTGTTTCCCGATGCCTTTCCCGGCACACTTGGCCTGTCTCTGACCGGCAAGGCGATGGATCTGGGCCTGTGGCGACTGGACACCATCGACCTGCGCCCCTTTGGCATTGGCAAACACCGCAACGTCGATGACACCCCGGCGGGCGGGGGTGCTGGCATGGTTCTGCGCGCCGATGTGGTGGACGCCGCCCTGCAAGCCGCGCAGATCACCCCGGACCGCGCCCGCTGGCCGGTGATCTACCTGTCGCCGCGCGGCAAGCCCTTTGATCAGGCCACCGCGCACCGTCTGGCCGCCTGCGACGGCGTGACCCTGCTGTGCGGCCGGTTCGAAGGCGTCGATCAGCGCCTTCTGGACCATCACCAGATCGAAGAAATCAGTCTGGGTGATTTCGTCATGACCGGCGGTGAAATCGCCGCCCTCGCGCTGATTGACGCCACCGTCCGCCTGCTGCCCGGCGTTCTGGGCAATGCCGCCTCGGCGGTCGAGGAAAGCTTTTCCAACGGACTGCTGGAACACCCGCAATACACCCGCCCCCAAGACTGGCAAGGGGCCGAAATTCCGGCCGTCCTGACCTCGGGCAATCACGCCGAAATCGCCAAATGGCGGCAGGCCCAGTCCGAACAGATCACAGCCGCGCGCCGCCCCGATCTTTGGGCGGCCTATCTGGCCCGCAAACGCCCCTGACGGGGCCTTGACCCCATCCCCCCCGGCCCCTATACGCGCCCTGTCCGGGGCAATTGCCCAATCGGACCCGATTCCTTTTGGCCTTTTTGCCCTTGCCTGCTTCGTCAGGGGTGGCCCAGAAGTTCGGTTCAAGGAAAAGCAGGCGCCAACTCTGGCGGACTTTGGGGCAACCCCAAGGGATCCGATCGAAGACCGAGAGCTCTGGGGCAGCATCACGTCGCGGGATAACCGCGAGCATATGGAGACAGCGATGAACCTGATCGCACAAATCGAGGCGGAGCAGATTGCCGCCCTCGGCAAGACCATCCCGGATTTCAAGGCCGGTGACACCATTCGTGTCGGTTACAAAGTGACCGAAGGCACCCGTTCGCGCGTGCAGAATTACGAAGGCGTCTGCATCGCCCGCAAAGGGGGCGCCACCATCGCCGCCTCTTTCACGGTGCGCAAAATCTCTTTTGGTGAAGGCGTCGAACGTGTGTTCCCGCTGTATTCCACCAACATCGCGACCATCGACGTCGTGCGTCGCGGCAAGGTGCGTCGCGCCAAGCTGTACTATTTGCGCGACCGTCGCGGCAAATCGGCACGGATCGCCGAAGTCACCAATTACAAAGAAAAATCTGAGTAAGGAGCGGGACGATGAAAAGCGGAATTCACCCCGAATATCACAACATCTCGGTCAAAATGACCGACGGCAGCATCTACGCCACGCGCTCCACCTGGGGCAAAGAGGGCGACACGCTGGCACTGGACATCGACCCCCTGGCGCACCCCGCCTGGACCGGTCAGTCGGCTCGTCTGATGGACACCGGCGGCCGTGTGTCGAAGTTCAAGAACAAATACGCCGGTCTGGGCTTCTAAGATCCCCATCCTTGCGAAATGGATCAAGGGCGCATATTCGGATGCGCCCTTTTCACTTGCCCTGCACGCTTTCCTTGAGTAGCCCGTTTCGCCTATAGTCGCCGCGGGGCATGCCCGCAGCGGCAGACGACAAAGGAAGCAGACGTGGCGCATATCATCGTTGTGGGCAATGAAAAGGGCGGGTCGGGCAAATCGACCACCGCCATGCATGTGGCCACCGCACTGGCCCGGATGGGTCACCGGGTTGGCGCGCTGGATCTGGACCTGCGCCAGAAAAGCTTTGGCCGCTATATCGAAAACCGCCGCGCCTATCTGGAACGCAGCGGCCTTACGCTGGCCTGTCCCGATTACCGCGATCTGCCCGAGGTGGCGCAGGATGTCCTGCAAGCTGGCGAGAATATCTTTGACCGCCGCCTGTCCGACGCCGTGACCGCGCTAGAGGCGACGTCGGACTTTATCCTGATCGATTGCCCCGGCAGTCATACCCGCCTGTCACAGGTCGCCCATTCGCTGGCCGATACCCTGATCACGCCCCTGAACGACAGCTTCGTCGATTTTGACCTTTTGGCGCGGGTGGATGCCGAAACCGGCAAAGTTCTTGGCCCGTCCATCTATGCCGAATTGGTGTGGAACGCGCGCCAGTTGCGCGCGCAGGCCGGGCTGAAACCGATCGACTGGATCGTGCTGCGCAACCGTTTGGGCGCGCAGGCGATGCACAACAAGAAAAAGGTGGGGGCGGCTTTGGAAGATCTGTCGCGCCGCATCGGCTTTCGCGTGGCACCCGGCTTTGCCGAGCGGGTGATCTTCCGCGAATTGTTTCCGCGCGGCCTGACAGTGCTGGACCTGCGCGATACTGGTGTCGATCAGTTGAACCTGTCGAACGTGGCCGCGCGCCAAGAGGTACGCGACCTGATGACGGAACTTAGGCTGCCGAAGGTGTCAGTCGATTTTTGAACAGGATCGGCATCCCGTGATGACGCTTTTCGCGCCGACCAATCCGGGCCAGTCGCAGGTCAAAATGATCCATCTCGTCGCCGGCCAACAGGCCCAGACGTTCCAGAAGTGCTTTTGCTGCCGACATGATCGTCTCCTCTTTCCCCAGTGCCTCTAATGTGATGGCCGGTTGGGGCAGGATCGTGGCAGGTTCATGGTCCTTCCGCGAAGATAGCAAAAACCTGTAAACACCTTGGGCCATGCGCCACGCGCAGCGACAGGGGTTGAGCGGGCGCTGCTTTTGGGTGCAAATTGGCGCCACGCCCCCTGCGAAAGGCCCCCGATGATGAACCCGCTGTTCGACACGCTCTTTGCCCCGCTGGCACAGCGGACCGGCGTGGTTTTGCATCTGACGGACGGTTCAACCCTGACGGGTCAGGCCCTGCACACCTTGATCGCGCAAACCATGGCCGGACTTGTCGGCGCCGGTCTGCGCCCCGGCGACCGGCTGGCGGTACAGGTGGACAAATCCCCGCAGGCCCTGGCACTTTACGGCGCGGCGGTGGGGATCGGCGCGGTGTTTTTGCCCTTGAACACTGCCTATACGCCTGAAGAGGTTCACTATTTTCTGCAAAACGCCACCCCGCGCCTGCTGATCTGCGACCCGCGCAACGCCGCGGCTTTGACGGCGGTTGCCTTCCCCTTGGGCGTGTCGGTGCAGACGATGGACGGGGCAGGGCAGGGCAGTTTTGCCACACTTGCAACGGGCCAGCCCGCCGCCGCCGTGGCCACGCGCGGCCCGGATGATCTGGCGGCGATCCTGTACACCTCCGGCACCACGGGTCGGTCCAAAGGCGCCATGCTTAGCCATGAAAACCTGCTGTCCAATGCCCGTATTTTGGCGGATCTTTGGCGCTTTACCCCGTCCGATACCCTGCTGCATGCCCTGCCGATCTTTCACACCCACGGTCTTTTTGTGGCCACAAACGTGTCCTTGCTGACCGGCGGCCAGATGATCTTCCTGACCGGCTTCGACCTCGAATCAGTTCTACGGTTCCTGCCAAAGGCCAGCGTTTTGATGGGTGTTCCGACCTTCTACATCCGGCTGCTGGACGATCCGCGCTTTGACCGCGCCCTGACCGCGCATATGCGGCTGTTCATTTCCGGCTCGGCCCCGCTTCTGGCCGAAACGCATGAGGCGTTCCAGACCCGCACCGGCCACCGCATTCTGGAACGCTACGGCATGACCGAAACCAACATGAACACCTCTAATCCCTATGACGGGGAACGGCGGGCAGGCACGGTGGGCTTTCCGCTGCCCGGCGTCGATCTGCGCATCACCGCTGACGGCGAGGAGGTCGCCACGGGTGCGGTCGGCGGGATCGAGGTGCGCGGCCCCAATGTCTTTCAGGGCTATTGGCAGATGCCCGAAAAAACCGCCGAGGAATTGCGCCCCGATGGCTGGTTCCTGACCGGCGATCTGGGCCGCATCGACCATGATGGCTTTGTTCATATCGTCGGCCGCGCCAAAGATCTGGTGATTTCTGGCGGCTTCAACATCTATCCGATCGAGGTTGAACTGCTGCTGGACGAAGCCCCCGGCGTGTTGGAATCCGCCGTGATCGGTCTGCCCCATCCCGATTTTGGCGAGGCGGTCTTTGCCGTTCTGGTGCCGCAAAAGGGCGCGACGCTGGACGCTTCGGCGGTTCTGACCACCCTGCGCGACCGTCTGGCGCGGTTCAAACAGCCCAAGGCTGCGGTGGTGGTGCAGGCCCTGCCGCGCAATGCGATGGGCAAGGTGCAAAAGGCCGAACTGCGCAAGATCTACGCGGATTGGTTTGCCAAATAGCCCGATTTTGCGCCGGAAACCCGCCTTACGCTGGGCCGGCGCTGTCCTGCGAAAACGTGTCCCCATCGGCCAGCTCGCCTGCCAGAAACCGCTCAAACGCGTCCAGATCGACGGGTTCAAACTGGCCAAAGCCCTGCATCCACACACTGGCGGCGCGCATCGCATCCGGCTCCAGCTTGCACCAGATCACCCGGCCGCGCTTTTCGCGGGCGATCAACCCGGCCTCGGCAAGGATCGCCAAATGCTTTGAAATCGCCGCCAGCGACATGGCAAAAGGCTCTGCCACATCGGTCACCGCCATGTCATCTTCCAACAACATGGTCAGAATCGCCCGCCGGGTCGGGTCGGCGAGGGCGGAAAACACACTGTCGAGCGGGCCTGTCATCAGCACAGTATCATGGGCCGGGCCGGAATGGTCAACCAGACGGTTGAATATGCGCTTTCGGGATTATTCCAAGTTGGGCGCACAAACACTTGGCCTGTCGGCTATAATAACCAGCAATTTCAACCCCCTACCGCCCTTTCATCCGGCTTGACTTAGCCCCTTCGGCTTCGTAAACACCGCTGAACGTTTCGGGGGCTTGTCACCATGGTTTCTGACGCCGACCGCGCACGACTCGAGGCGCTGGAAAAGCGGATTGCCATGGTCAAAGCGGCAGACGCGCCGCGAGAGAGGCACCAGAAAAAAGACTATTCTCAGGCCAATCTTGCCTGGCGGATGGTGATCGAACTTGTGGCCGGTCTGGGGATCGGTTTCGGCATCGGATACGCGCTGGACCTGCTGTTTGGGACTTTGCCGATCTTTCTGGTGCTGTTCATCTTCGCGGGGCTGGCAGCGGGTGTCAAAACCATGATGCGCTCTGCGAAGGAAGTGCAGGACAAGATGGCGGCTGCGGCTGCCGAGCATAAGGAAGACTGACGTGGCAGGCGAAGCACAAAGCGAAGGCGGTCTGGCGTTTCATCCGCTGGACCAGTTCCAGATCCAGCGTCTGTTTGGCGAAGGCCCGATCGAATGGTACACGCCGACCAATATCGCGCTGTGGATGGCCTTCGCCGTGGTCGGGATCATCCTTGTGTTCGTCGTCGGCTCTTCCTCCAAATCGCTGATCCCGACGCGGATGCAGTCGGTGGGCGAACTGGCCTATGACTTCGTTCACAACATGGTCGAAGATGTCGCCGGCCACGACGGCGCCAAGTATTTCCCGATGATCATGACGCTGTTCCTGTTCATCCTGTTCGCCAACGTACTGGGTCTGATCCCCGGATCGTTCACCCCCACCACCCATATCGCCGTCACCGCCGTTCTGGGCTTTGGGGTGTTCCTGTTTGTCACCCTTCTGGGCCTGTACAAGCACGGTCTGCACTTCCTTGGCCTGTTCTGGATGTCCGACGCCCCCCTGATCCTGCGCCCCATCATCGCCGTGATCGAGGTGATTTCCTACTTCGTCCGCCCGGTCAGCCATTCCATCCGTCTGGCGGGCAATATCATGGCAGGACACGCCGTGATGAAGGTCTTTGCCGCCTTCGCGCCGATGATCCTGATCTCGGCCATAGGTGTCGTCGTGACCCCGGTCTCGATCCTTGCCATCACCGCCATCTACGCGCTGGAGGTGCTGGTCGCTTTCATCCAGGCCTACGTTTTCACCATCCTGACCTGCGTTTATCTGAAAGACGCCCTTCATCCGGGCCACTGACGCAGATCGCCTTCAAACCGCTATTCCATCCTTAAGGAGAAGATACATGGAACTCGTCGCAGCAGCCGCTATGGGCAAATTCATCGGCGCCGGTCTGGCCGCCATCGGTTCGGGTGCCGCCGCCATCGGTGTGGGCAACGTCGCCGGCAACTTCCTGGCGGGTGCCCTGCGCAATCCGTCGGCAGCAGGCTCGCAGACCGCGACCCTGTTCATCGGTCTGGCCTTCGCCGAAGCACTGGGGATCTTCGCGTTCCTCGTCGCTTTGCTGTTGATGTTCGCCGTCTGATCTGACTTTTCGCATCTCCTGACGGACGCAAGGGCGGCATCCGCTGCCCTTGTGAAAACCCCAAGGAACCCGTCGCCGCCTTTGGCGCGGGGGAATGTCGAGGACAGACATGGCAAGCACCACCACAGAGACCGTGGCAGAACACGGGGGCGAAGCAGTCAAGGCCGGCATGCCGCAGCTTGATTTCTCGACCTTTCCGAACCAGATCTTCTGGCTTCTGCTGACGCTGGTCGTCATCTATTTCGTGCTGTCGCGCGTGGCATTGCCGCGCATCGGCGGTGTGTTGGCCAACCGCAAGGGCGCCATCACCTCGGATCTGAAGGCCGCCGAAGAACTGAAACAAAAGGCCGTTGCGGCTGAACGCGCCTATAATGACGCGCTGACCCATGCCCGCGCGGACGCCGCTAAGATTGTGGCCGACGCCAAGGCCGAGATCCAGAAGGATCTGGCCAAGGCCACCGCAGCCGCTGACGCCCAGATCGGCGTCAAGGCCGCCGAAGCCGCCAAGGCGCTGGACGAAATTCGCGCAGGTGCCGCCGATGCGGTTGTTGCCGTCGCCAAGGACACCGCCGCCGAACTGGTTCTGGCGATGGGTGGCTCTGCGGATGCCAAGGCGATCACCGCCGCCGTCACCGCACGTCTGAAAGGGTAAGCGATGAAGAAAATTCTGACCATCTCTTCGCTGACCCTGGCCGGAACCCCGGCGCTGGCTGCCGGTGGCGCCTTCTTCTCGCTGCACAACACCAACTTCGTCGTGTTGCTGGCCTTCATCGTCTTTATCGGCATCATCTTGTGGGCCAAGGGCCCGGCCAAGATCGCCGGTCTGCTGGATGCCCGCGCGATCAAGATCAAGGCCGATCTGGACGAAGCCCGCGCCCTGCGGGACGAGGCCAAGGCCGTGCTGGCCACCTTTGAAGCCAAGCAAAAAGAGGTCGAGGTGCAATCCGCCCGCATCGTCGCCGCCGCCAAGGAAGAGGCGCTGGCCGCCGCGGCCCAAGCCAAGGCCGACCTGAAAGCCTCGATCGCGCGCCGTCTGGCCGCCGCCGAGGAACAGATCGCCAGCGCCGAGGTTGCCGCTATCCGTCAGGTGCGTCAGCAGGCCGTCATGGTCGCCGTTGCCGCCGCCTCGGACGTGCTGTCCAAACAGGCCACCGCAGACGGGGTTTCGGCCTCGATTGACGCGGCCATCGCCACGGTTGAGTCAAAGCTGCACTAAGCCGTTGATCCAAAACCAAAAGGCCCGAAGGGAAACCTTCGGGCCTTTTGCATTTCTGGCTTGGTGCAGATCGTTTCAACAGTCCTTGGCACACCCCTAAGAGGCGGCCAAGGCCTGACGATATCCGATCAGTTCGCCCGATCAGTTCGGACGAATGATGATCTCGACCCGGCGGTTCAACGCCATGCCCTGCGGCGTCAGGTTGGACGCGATCGGCTGATCCTCGCCCCGGCCATAAGCCCGGACCCGCGACGACGGGGTGCCGTAACCGATCAGGCTGGACGCGACCGACGAGGCGCGGCGCTGCGACAGGTCCATGTTATAGGCCGATGTTCCGGCATTGTCGGTATGGCCGATCACCTCGACCGTGCTGTTGGGATAGCGGTTCAGGCTGGCCGCAACCGCGTTCAGGTCGGACAACAGATCCGGGCGCAGGCTGGCGCTGTCGGTCGAAAACAGCAGATCCTGCGGCATGTTCACCACCAGATAGCTGCCCATATTGGTCACGGTGACATTGCCACCCAACGACCCACGCAAATCAGCCTCTTGCTGGTCGATCAGGGTGCCGCCGATACCGCCAACGGCAGCACCGATCACAGCGCCGCCAATCGCGCGGCCCAGACGGTCCGTGCCCGACCCTTTGCCAGTGACTGCCCCAGCGACACCGCCGATGATGGCCCCTGCAATCGCGCCTTCGCGGGCGTTTGCATCCGGATCACTCATCGTGGATCCATTTCCCGACACACAACCGGTGACAAAAAGCCCGGCGGTCAGGCCGATGATTAGCGGAGATTTCAATTTCATGTCTTGCCTCATAGGTGGAGTTCAAACCCTCCGCGATATTATATCAATGCAAAAGGCCATGTGACAGGCCCAAGCATGTATCAGCGGGTTACTGCCATAACACCGCACCCCGCCTTTTGGTTCCCAAGATTATTCTGCGGGCTCGGCGTCTTGCCGCGCGGCTTCCCAGGCCAGCATGGCGCGCTTCATCGGCAGGCCCCAATGATAGCCGCCCAAGCCCCCCGATTTGCGCAAAGCCCGGTGGCAGGGGATCAGGAACGAGATTGGATTGCGCCCCACCGCCGTGCCCACCGCCCGCACCGCCTTATCATGCCCGACGGCCCCGGCGATCTGGCCATAGCTGGTCACATGGCCCGACGGCACGCTTAACAACGCCTCCCAGACCTTGATCTGAAACGGCGCGCCGATCAGGTGCAAACGGGTCGCATCGCCGCCAAAGGCCGCCGCGGCCAAGGGGGCAATGGCCGCATCGTCCTGCACAAACCGCGCTTTGGGCCAGCGGTGCATCAGATCGCTGATCGCGGCTTCGCGCCCCATCTCGGCTGCAAATCCCAAGCCGCAAATGCCGCGCGGTGTGGCCATCACCACCGCTTCGCCAAAGGGCGACGCGACCAGACCCCAGGAAATATCCAAGCCCGCACCGCCCGCGGCATAGTCGCCCGGCGTCATCGCCTCCCATGTCAGGAACAGATCATGCAGGCGACCACCGCCGGACAGACCCACCTCAAGCGCGGCGCCCAACACGGTGAACCGCGCCGCCAACAGATGTTTGGCATGATCCAGCGTCAGATACTGCTGATAGCGTTTGGGGCTAACCCCGACCCATGCCGAAAACACCCGCTGAAAATGCGCCACCGACAGGTCCATCCGCGCCGCCAGATCCTCCAGCGTCAGGCCGGGACCGCCCGCATCTATCTCGCGCAGCGCCCGCGCGATGACGCCGTAATGGTAACTTGGGCTAAGATCATTCATCCGAAGGCTCCTTTGCGGGCAAGATAGGCCAGAGGTGGGCCCCGCGCGACCCGAATCCTGCGCCTTCCCCTTGATCCCGCCCCGCTGTCCCGGCATATCTGCGCCATGATCCGCCAACTCGATTATCCCGCAATGTCCCGCATCTTCGCCCGCTTTCACGCGGCCGAGGCTGAACCGAAGGGCGAATTGAACCATTCCAACGCCTTTACCCTTGTGGTGGCGGTGGCGCTGTCGGCCCAAAGCACCGATGTCGGCGTCAACAAGGCCACCGAGGCGCTGTTCAAGATCGCGGACACACCGGAAAAGATGCTGGCCCTGGGCGAGGATGGTCTTATCCAGCACATCAAGACCATCGGCCTGTACCGCAACAAGGCGAAGAACGTGATCAAGCTGTCGCAGATGCTGATCGACGATTACGGCGGGCAGGTGCCCTCGTCGCGCGCCGCACTGCAACGGCTGCCGGGGGTCGGCCGCAAGACGGCGAATGTCGTGCTGAACATGTGGTTTCACCAACCCGCACAAGCCGTTGACACCCATATCTTCCGCGTTGGCAACCGCAGCGGCATAGCCCCCGGCAAGGATGAAACCGCGGTTGAACGGGCCATCGAAGACAACGTCCCCGCCGAATACCAAAGGCACGCCCACCACTGGCTTATCCTGCATGGACGCTATATCTGCCAGGCGCGAAAACCCAAATGCGGCATCTGCATGATCCGCCCAGACTGCCAGTTCGAGGACAAACCAGAATGAAAAAGTATCAGATCGTCGGCATCGGCAACGCCATTGTCGATGTGTTTTCCAAAGCCGACGACAGCTTTCTGGAGCTGATGGGTATCGAAAAAGGCATCATGCAACTGGTAGAGCGGGAACGGGGCGAGATCCTGTATGCCGCGATGGAAAACCGGGTGCAGGCCTCGGGCGGATCGGTGGCCAATACCTTGGCGGGTCTGGGGAATCTGGGCCTTCAGACCGCTTTCATTGGCCGGGTGCATGATGATGCCCTGGGCCGGTTCTATGCCAAAGCCATGGCCGAGGATGGCACCGATTTTGTCAATCCTCCGGTGGCGGGCGGCGAATTGCCGACCTCACGGTCAATGATCTTTGTGTCGCGCGACGGAGAGCGGTCGATGAACACCTATCTCGGGATATCTTCGGAACTGGGACCGCAGGATGTGTCGGACGACGTGGCCGGCGACACGGACTTTTTGTTTCTGGAAGGCTATCTTTACGACAAGCCCAAGGGCAAACAGGCTTTTGAGCGGGCGGTCACGCTGTGTCACGGCGCAGGCGGTCAGGCGGGCATCGCATTGTCAGACCCGTTCTGCGTGGACCGGCACCGCGATGACTTTCGCCGTCTGGTCAAAAGCCTGGACTATGTGATTGGAAATGAACTCGAATGGGCGTCGCTGTATCAGACCGATCTGGACGCGGCATTGAAGTTTGCGGTGGCGGATGCGGGATTGGTGGTCTGTACCCGGTCGGGGGATGAGGTGATCGTGGCGCGCGGAGCCGAACGCGCCGTGGTGC
>JANNBI010000224.1:0-2457 GCA_031385345.1 Paracoccaceae bacterium
CCTGTCCCGGAGGCGATGATGGCGCTGAAAGTTGCCCTGCAAATGGATCCGATCGGGTCTGTCAATATTCATGGTGATTCGACTTTTCGCATCGCGCTTGAGGCGCAGGCGCGGGGGCATTCCTTGTTCTACTACACGCCGGACAAGCTGGCCTTTGTCGAAGGTCGGGTCTTGGCGAGGGGTTGCGCGATCGAACTGCGGCGTGAGGTTGGCAATCATGTCAGCTATGGCCCGCAGGTTGAAGTGGATCTGGCGGACTTTGATGTGGTCTGGCTGCGGCAGGATCCGCCCTTTGACATGGGCTATATCACCACGACCCACCTGCTGGAGATGATCCATCCCAAGACGCTGGTGGTCAACGATCCGTTCTGGGTGCGCAATTCGCCCGAAAAACTGCTGGTGCTGCGTTTTCCCGATCTGACGCCACCGACCGCGATTGCCCGTGATTTGCAGACGATTCGCGATTTCAAGGCGCGGCATGGCGATATCATTTTGAAGCCTTTGTACGGAAATGGTGGCGCGGGGGTGTTTCGGCTGGATCCGAATGACCGCAATCTTGCCAGTCTGTACGAGCTGTTCACCGGCATGAACCGCGAGCCTTTGATCGTGCAGAAGTTTCTGCCGGCGGTGTCGCAGGGGGACAAAAGGGTCATTCTGGTGGACGGCGTTCCGGTCGGCGCCATCAACCGCGTGCCGCAAGAGGGCGAAACCCGGTCCAACATGCATGCCGGGGGCCGCCCGGAAAAGGTGGGTCTGACCGCGCGCGATCTGGAGATTTGCGCGGCGATTGGTCCGGTGTTGAAGGAAAAGGGCCAGGTGTTTGTCGGTATCGATGTGATCGGGGACTGGCTGACCGAGATCAACGTGACCTCACCCACCGGGATACAAGAGTTGGAGCGGTTTGACGGGACGAACACAGCGGCGATGATCTGGGAGGTGATCGAAGCGAAGCGGCGGGGGTAGGGGCGTTGTGGTGGCGTTGATTTGGGGACGCCGCGACTTGATTTGAAAAGCGGTGCGTTTTCGTTTGGGGAAATGGCCTGACTGGCGCGGGGATTCGTGGAACCGGGTCTGCGTGGTTCAAAGCTTGGGTCATTTTGTTCCAGTGGCGGGCTCTAGGGATCGATCGGCAGCTTGCGTCTGCGTTTTGGGCAGGGGCCTTTCACCTGCGCAGGTCGCGGACCTTCGATGGGCCCTGCGGGCACGTGGCTGGCCGCTTCGGGGCTTGCGATTGCCGCCATGCGAGAACCCCTTTGCAAAGGGGTTCGCTTTGATCTGGTTTGATCTGACACTGGGGTTGGTCGTCGGGAGGTCTTGGCCCCTTGTTGGACGTCAAAGAGGCCGGTTTCCGTGTGTCGGCCAGTGTCTTGGCGGCCGGGATGAGACTTTGACTACCTTTGGATGGCCGTAGGGCCGGGAGCCGCGGATTTGCGCTTTGGGTCGCTTGGGAGGAGGGTTGGTCGGACGGCGACTTGGTGCGGCCATAAAAGGGGTGGGCGGCTTGCGGCGGAAATCGCCCCGCGTACTCGGGGGCGTCCAGTTTCGTGGCGTCGAAGGATAGGCTGGGGATCAAGACCTGACATCACTGTTTGCCGTCGGTCAGGGGGAGTCGGTGACCCTTCGACGGCGAAAGGCAGCCAAGTTTTCTGGGGGCGATTCGTTTCAAGATCTATTTGTTTCAGCTTGGCGCGAGCGGGACTTACTTTGGGAAAAGGGGTTTCAGGCGCGGGGGTGGCGGTCAGTATTCGGTCACCGGCCATCCGGTTTGCCACGGATCGTAGATTGCGATTCGCAGTGGATTGAGAGGTCGGCGCTTGAAATGGGAGCTTTCGGCCGGGATCGAGGACTTCTTTGACTGGATTCGGCAGGGTGCTGGGGCGTAACGGAAACTTGACGAAGCGGTCGGATTGGTTTTGGGCAAGTCTGACCGGGCTGAGATTCAGTGCGGTTTCCCGGAATTTTTTTACGGCCAGCCTAGCGAGGTTTGGCGGACGTGACGGGTGATGGATTTCGATTTTTTGCCCCGGGTGGTCTGGCAACGGGCGTTTTGCGGTTGCAGCGAGAGTCCTTTCAACGGTTCCGCCGTTTTGGATTTTTCGAAGCGGAGCGATTCGGAGAAAGTGTTGTGGTCTGTGGCGGGGACTTACCGGATCGGGGTGGTGCGGGCGGCGACTTGTTTGGCCCGCGGGTGCCAATCGGGTGGCTTGGTTTCCGAGCTTTCGCGTGGTGCCGACCGGCTGGCGAGGCAGGAGCCTTTGGAGCGGGATAGGGTCGGCGGCAGGGGGGCGGGCCAGCGCGTTGCGGTTGAAATTGTTGAGGCGGGACTGACTGTAGCGGCCCCGCCTTACTCCCTGCCCCCCTATTTCTGCCCTTTTCCGCCCATCGCCATGCGAAAACTCAACGCCTCGGCAATATGGGGTTGGCGGACCTTTGGGCTGGCGTCCAGATCCGCGATGG
>JANNBI010000269.1:0-6062 GCA_031385345.1 Paracoccaceae bacterium
GTCAACGATTTGACATGCGCCTCATAGATCACCGTTTCGGACAGGGGGGTCAGTGGCGCGCGGTCACCCTGCCAGTCGAAATAATCGTCCACCACCACCGATTTCGGCATGGCAAAGGCATTGTCGCGGGTGTCAAAGGTCAGATCCCCGCGCGGCGATCCGACCCGGTATCCCATCAGCGCATCCGACCAGCGCAGCCGTCCCGACAGCCCCTTGCCGTAGGGGTCCAGCACCATCTTGTGCGGGTTGAACCGGTGACCTTCGGCCGGACGATAGGGGCCTTGCGCGCGAAAGCCGTACAGTTGCCCGGCCCCGATGCCCGCAACATGGATATGCCAGATGTCGCCGCTGCGGTCGCTTAGCGGCAGCCGCGCCATCTCACGCCGCCCCTCGGGCGAGTAGAGGCACAAATCAATTGCCGTCGCATGTGCCGAAAACACCGCGAAATTCACGCCCTCGCCCGACAGCGTGGCACCCAGCGGCCAGGGCAGCCCGCTGGAAGCTTCCAGATAGCCTGCGTTCACCGCGTCAATCCCTGGTACAAGGCAGCATAGGAGCGGGCCGGCTCTTCCCAGCCCACCGGCTGGCGCATCGCGTTCTTTTGTACGTTTGTCCAGGCCCCCTTGTTGGCGTGCAATTCCAACAACTTGCGCAGGGCCAGTTGAAATGACAGACCGTCAACCGGATGAAACACCACCCCCGTCGCCACCCCCGCCGCCATCGCCGCCGGCGAGGCATGGATCACCGTATCGGCCAGACCACCCACCGCCGAGACGACCGGCACCGTACCATAGCGCAGGCCATACATCTGCGTCAGACCACAGGGTTCAAACCGGCTGGGCACCAAAACCGCATCGCCCGCCGCGAAAAGACGGTGCGAATAGGCCTCATCATAGCCGATACGCACCGACACCCGCCCGGGAAAGCGCAAGGCCAGACTGCGCATCGCGGCCTCTAGCCCGGGATCGCCGGACCCCAGAACCGCCAAACCGCCTCCCGCCGCGATGAATTCCGGCATGACCCCGGCCAGCAGATCGATGCCCTTTTGTTCGGTCAAACGGCTGACCAGAATCGCCAAGGGCCCCGGCACCACCAACCCCAGATCGGCACAAAGGGCCACCCGCGCCTCGGCCTTGCCCTTCATCGACTTCAGTGAATAGGGGATAGGCTCCGCCTCGGGCGACCAGACCTCGGCATCTACACCGTTCAGAATGCCGCTGACATCGGGCCCGCGTGATATGATCACCCCTTCCAGTCCCATTCCAAACTCTGGCCGCATCAACTCCGTCGCGTAAGTGGGGGATACGGTTGTGATTTTCTCGGCCGTCACCAATCCGGCCTTCAGGCTGGACAGCCCGCCGAAATATTCCAAAGCGCCGGGATAAAATTCCGATACCGGCAACCGCAGATCGCCCATCTGAGCCGCCGGGGCCCAGCCCTGAAAGGCGATGTTATGCACGGTCATCACGGTTCCGACCCCGCCCGACCCATGATAGCTTAGATAGGCCGGGGCAAATCCCGCCTGCCAGTCATGCGCATGCAGGATATCGGCTTTCCAGCCGTCGCAGCCCTCGCGCGCCAGACGCGATGCCACCCAGGACAGCGCGGCAAAGCGCTGCGCATTGTCGGCAAAATCCCGACCCTCCGCCGAATAAGGCCCGCCCTCGCGGTCATAGAGATGTGGTGCATCCAGAAGATACAGATCAAGCCCCTCAACGCGGCCAAAAAACACCCGTCCGGTGCCACCGTACAGATCCGGCTCCACCCAGACCTCTGCCATCTCCTCCAACCGGCTGCGCAGCGCGCGGTAGGCCGGCAGAATCACCCGCATGTCCCAACCCAAGGGCGCCAATGCCCCCGGCAAAGCACCGACCACATCCGCAAGACCGCCGGTCTTGATCAGCGGCACGCATTCCGAGGCGACCGACAGCACCTTGCCCATGCGGTTATTCCTTCTTGGCCTTCAATGTGGCCCAAATATTCCTCGGGGGGTCCGGGGGCCGACAGCCCCCGGGGTCAATGCAGCGCGCGCTGCGTACCGATTGGCGCGCGACCAGTCGTCGATCATGTCTTGGGTGACCAGAACGATGCCGGTTTCAGTCCGGTTGAACCATTTGCCGTCCTCGTCGGGATCCTGACCGACGACCAGACCTTCGGGAATGATCACGCCGCGGTCGATCACGCAATTCTTCAACTCGGCCTTGCGGTTAACCACCACCTGCGGCAGGACCACGGCATATTCCAGTTTCGAAAAACTATGCGTGCGAACGCCGGTGAACAGCAGCGAATTGCTGACCTCGGACCCCGACACGATGCAATCGCCCGAAACCAGCGAGGAGACAGCCGTGCCCCTGCGCCCGTCCTCGTTGTGGATGAACTTCGCCGGTGGCAGGATCTCAGCATAGGTCCAGATCGGCCAAGAGTTGTCGTAGATGTCGAGTTTGGGGACAAAATCGGTCAGGTCGATATTGGCCTGCCAAAAGGCGTCGATCGTGCCCACATCGCGCCAATAGGGCTCTGCCTCCAACCCGCTTTTCACGCAGCTGGTGGCAAATTGATGCGCCACGGCTTTGCCGTTTTTCACGATGGCCGGGATCAGATCATGACCAAAGTCATGGCTGGAATTGGGATCCTCCATATCGGCCAGCAGCAGTTCGCGCAGGAAAGCCCAGTCGAAAACATAGATCCCCATTGACGCGAGCGTATGGTCTGGATCGCCCGGCATTCCCGGTGGATTTTTCGGCTTTTCCAGAAAGGAAAGCACGCGCCCCTTGGCGTCGATGTCCATCACGCCAAAGGCGCTCGCCTCGGCGCGGGGCACGGTCAGACAGCCGATGGTCACATCGGCACCCGAATCTGCATGCTGTTGCAGCATGATCTCGTAGTCCATCTTGTAGATGTGATCGCCCGCCAGCACGACGATGTATTTCACCCCATAGGAGTCAACGATATCAATGTTCTGCGTCACGGCATCAGCGGTGCCCAGATACCATTTGTTTTCCGACACCCGCTGGCTGGCCGGCAGGATGTCCAGATATTCATTGCGTTCGGCGCGGAAGAACCCCCAACCGCGCTGCATGTGGCGGATCAGGCTGTGCGCTTTGTACTGCGTGGCAATGGCCATCTTGCGAATGCCAGAGTTCAGCGCGTTCGACAAAGCAAAGTCGATGATCCGGGTCTTGCCGCCGAAATAGACCGCAGGCTTGGCCCGCGTGTTGGTCAGTTCCTTCAGACGGCTGCCGCGCCCTCCGGCAAGGACAAATGCCATCGCCTGAGACGACAGTCGTTGATTGGGTCTTGGTTGCATGTTCCCTCCCTCACGCGGAAAAACCGCTTTGCCGAATGTCGGGCACCTACCCTGCCCGCCGATCTACTTTGCCGCGCGAAACCACACCGCCGACAAGGGCGGCAAGGTGACCATGGCCGATTGCGCCTGTCCATGATGAGCGATCTTTTCGGCCAATACACCGCCCAGATTGCCCCGGTTGCCGCCGCCATAAGCCTCGGCATCCGAATTCAGGATCTCGTCCCAATGTCCGGCCTGTGGCAGACCGATGCGATACCGACGCTCCACCGGGGTCATGTTCACCACGGCCACCACAGGCGGATCGCCCGCCCGCCCCTTGCGGATCCAGGCATAGACCGAAGCCTCGGCATCGCTGGAATCCAGCCATTCAAAGCCTTCGGGCCGCGTGTCGTTGACATGCAGGGCCGGAGTGCTGCGATACAGCCGGTTGAGGTCGCGCACGAACACCTTGACGCCCCGGTGCATCGGTTGATCCAGCAGATGCCAGTCCAGCGACTGATTGTGGTTCCATTCGGCGGCTTGGGCGAACTCTAGCCCCATGAACAGCAGCTTCTTGCCCGGATGCGCCCACATGAACCCATAATAGGCGCGCAGATTGGCGAATTTCTCGGCCCCGACGCCCGGCATTTTTTCCAGCATGGACCCTTTGCCATGCACCACCTCGTCATGGCTGATCGGCAGGATGTAGTTTTCCGACCAGGCGTAATGCAGGCCAAAGGTCATCTGGTGATGGTGATGCTTGCGGTAGATCGGGTCTTTTTGCATGTAGGACAGGGTGTCGTTCATCCACCCCATGTTCCATTTGAACCCGAACCCCAGTCCCCCGGCATCGACCGGACGCGACACGCCGGGAAAGGCGGTGCTTTCTTCGGCAGCGGTGATGATCCCGGGGCATTCACCATAAGCGGCGATATTCATCCGCCGCAGCAACGCGATGGCTTCATAGTTTTCGCGGCCGCCATCCTTATTGGGCACCCACTGGCCCTCGGTGCGGGAATAATCGCGGTACAACATTGACGCAACTGCATCAACGCGCAGCCCGTCCAGATGGTATTCTTCCAGCCAATACAGCGCGTTAGATGTCAGGTAATTCGACACCTCCACCCGGCCATAGTTGTAGATCAGCGTGTTCCAGTCCTGATGAAAGCCTTCCTTGGGGTCGGCATGTTCATACAAGGGCGTGCCGTCAAATTGGCCCAAACCATGCGCATCAGTCGGGAAATGCCCCGGCACCCAGTCCAGAAGAATTCCCAGACCCGCCGCATGGGCCGCATCCACCAAGGCGCGAAATTCGTCGGGGCGACCGTGGCGGATGGTGGGCGCATACATGCCGACGGGCTGATAGCCCCAGGATCCGTCAAAGGGAAATTCCGAGATCGGCAGCAATTCGATATGGGTAAAGCCCATGTCGGCCACATAGCTGACCAGTCGGTCGGCCAGTTCGACATAGGACAGCATCCGGTTGCCCTCTTCGCGCGCCCAGGATCCCAGATGCACTTCATAGATCGACATCGGGGCATCGACGTTCTGCGTCTGGTGGCGTTTGGCCATCCAGTCGGCATCGTGCCAATTGGCGCCGCGAATGTCGCGCACAACGCTGGCATTGGCCGGCGCATGTTCGCTGCCAAAGCCCACCGGATCGGCCTTCAGCGGCATCACCGTGCCATCTGCGGCCCTGATCTCATACTTGTATGCCAGACCCTCGCCGACGCCGGGAATGAACGTCTCCCACACGCCGGTCGCACCATGCCTTCGCATCGGGTGGCGTCGCCCGTCCCAGATGTTGAAATCACCGACCACAGACACCCGAGAGGCATTGGGCGCCCAGACCGCGAAATGCGTGCCCTGCGATCCTTCATGCTCGCGCACATGCGCGCCAAGCACCTGCCAGATCCGCTTGTGCGTGCCTTCGCCCAGCAGATATTCGTCCATCTCGCCCATGACAGGGCCAAACCGGAAGGGGTCTTCCCAGACCCATTCCGCGCCATGCCCCTGCGCTTTCAGACGATAGGCGGATTTCTTTGGCAAAACCGCCTCGAACAGCCCGTCAAAGCCGGGATAGGGCCGCGCCTCGATCTCGGATCGTCCGGCAAGAACCCACAGCTTTTCCGCACCGGGGGCAAAGGCCGTAACCACATGAACCTTGCCTCGCTTTTGCAGCCCTAAGACCGCAAAAGGATCACCGTGGCGGCCTTCGACAATCGCTTTTGCGCTGCCGTCATCCAAATGAAACGCGCTGTCGTCCATGTTACCTCACAACGCCGAAGAAATATTCCAAACTTCCGCCATATAGCTGCGGATCGTGCGATCCGACGAAAAATAGCCCGACCGTGCCGTGTTCAGCGCCGCCATTTTCAGCCAGCGCATCCGGTCGGCATAGGCAAGATCGACCTGCGCCTGCGCTGCATCGTAGGCCGCAAAATCCGCCGCGACGAGGAAATAATCGTGGTGCCAGACCCGGTGAACCAACCCGTGATAGCGGTCGGCCTGTCCGGGGCTGAACTGCCCTTCCGCGATAGCCTGCAATACGGATTGCAAGGGCGCATAACCCTCAATCGATTTGCGCGACTGGTCGGGATCTTCGCGGCGCTTGGCAGCTTCGGCGGCGGTCAGGCCGAACAGAAAGAAGTTTTCGGCCCCGACTTCTTGCAGAATTTCCACATTGGCGCCGTCCAGCGTGCCGATGGTTGGCGCACCGTTGATCATGAACTTCATGTTCCCTGTGCCCGACGCCTCTTTCCCCGCAGTCGAGATT
>JANNBI010000282.1:0-1829 GCA_031385345.1 Paracoccaceae bacterium
TCAAGGATGCCGCCGGCAACACCTATACCTTCTATTCGTTGGAAAACACCACCTCATGGCGGTCCAGCAGAAAGTGGACATAGCTGGCTTCGGTGGCGTCTTGGGCGATGCTGATCCCCGCCAGACCGCATAATTGCTTGGCCGCCACCAGAATCTCGTCGACCCCGAACATCCGCTGCGCGATCTTCGACGCGATCAGGACGCGGTGCTGGGGCGAGACCAGCAGATCAGCCGAGGGCGAGCCGTCTCCAAGGGCGTGGCGCGCGATGCGGACCGGGCGCAGGGCGGTATTGGTGGCCAGATCGGCATGTGACAGGTGGCGCTGGCCGATCCAGCGGATCGGTTGCAGCCCGTGGTCCAGCGTCACGATCAGATCGCCCTGACGCAGATCCTCGACCAGGACCGGCCCCCGGGCGGTGTCGATCACGGTGCCGCGCAGAAAGCAGGGATAGGTGGCGACGGTGTTGCCCAGTTCCGAGACATAGGTCAGCGTCGTGCCATCGGGCGGCAGATTGCCGGTCGAAGAGCTTTTGAACAGCAGATAGGCGCCATCGGTGTTGGTGGCGCCCCGCCCGGTGTCCAGCGAATAGAAGGTATAGGTGTTGCCGGCGGCATCCTTGAACACCAGCTCATCCTCGACGAAAATCGGCGTGGCGGTGCCCGAGATGACCTGACTGGGATCGTCGCTGGCCTCGCTGGTGCCCACATCATTATCCAGCGCGGCGGTGGCGTCTTCGACATCAAGGTTGGAATGGGTCCCGTGGAAGGTCAGGGACAGGGCGGCGGTGCCATTGCCGAAATCACCGGAATTGACGGTGACATCGCTGCCGATCGTAAACACCTTCTTGAGCGTTCTGGTTACCATGGTCAATCATCCTACACGGGTGAAGGATGCGCTCTGCATGGCCCCCCTCCCGTCACTAAAAACAGTTACGCGCCGGGGCGACGCCGCCCTGACGATGGTCTTTCCGCCGATGGGACGGATCTGGGGCAAGGCCGGAGTGCCTTTGCCGGTCGGGCCCTGCTGAAGCAGGGTCTGGGTCGGGATCTGGGCCGGGGTCGCGGTCTGAAATACCCTAGCGAGCGTTCATAAAATATCAGCGGATCTGGCGAATTTGCGGCGCGGCGATGGCTTTTTCAGGATTGGAGCGGCTGGGGAGGGGGAATTTTCGGGCAAACCGGCGGATGCAAAGTCCGTCACCGGGGTGACCCGCGCCCTGCGGACAGGGGGCGGACTGTGCCGCACCAGCGCGCTTGGCGTTACTGTGGGGCCTTACTGCGGGCGTACCATCAGCGCGGTGATCAGCACCATCGCGGCGCCTACGCCACCATAGGCCAGAAGGGCTGTCAGCCCACCCGCGCCGTTGATCAGCAAGACCGCCGCCTGCAGCGCGCCGGCCAGAATGCCAAAGCCAAGATGCCCGATCATAGAACTGCCATCGAAACTGCCCCGCCATTGTCCGGTCCTGCCGGATCTCAGCTGTTTTTGGCCGGATGTCGTGGTGCCGGCCCCTTCAGATTAGCACAGCCCATCACAAAGATGCTAATAAATTGCCACTAAAACGTGCCTTTCGCCCGGTTTATGACCATAAGTTGCGGCAAAGCCCTTGCAGCCGCCCGGGGGAAACCACTTGGAGTTTTCGCGGCGCTTCGCTAGGACCACAAAGACTGACCCTGCACGGATCCCAAACCCGGGTCCGGGCGTTTTACCTTGGGCGTTTGAATTTATGTGTGACAGATCGGACAGACGGGCGACATGACGTTTGCAAAGCCACGCCGCGTTCTGATCGTGGTCGAAAACCTTCCCGTACCGCTGGACCGTCGCGTCT
>JANNBI010000328.1:0-3861 GCA_031385345.1 Paracoccaceae bacterium
TCGGTGCCGCGGCCGCCGCGATCAGCGTACCCGCCCGCGTCGATCCGGTAAAGGACACCATATCGACCTCGGGATGGCTGGTGATACGTGTGCCCACCCCCGGCCCGTCGCCGTTCACCAGATTGAACACGCCGGGCGGCACCCCCGCATCATGACAGACCTGCGCAAACAACACCCCCGAAAGCGGAGCAATCTCGGACGGTTTCAGCACCATCGTACAGCCCGCGATCAACGCCGGAGCCACTTTGCAGGCGATCTGGTTCATTGGCCAGTTCCACGGCGTGATCAGCGCGCAAACCCCGATGCCTTCGTACACGATCCGGGTCGTGCCGCGCATATATTCCCATTTCATCTCTTCGGCGGCCTTGATCGTGGCCTCGATATGGACCTGCCCGGCCCAGGCCTGCGCCCCCGTCGCCCAGTCCTTCGGCGCGCCCATTTCCACCGTCATGGCCGAGGCGAAATCGTCATAACGCTCATTATAGATTTCGAGGATCCGCTTGACCAAGGCGATCCGTTTGGCCACCGGCCAGACGGTAAAACTGTCGAACGCCGCCCGCGCGGCCATGATGGCACGGTCGGCATCCTCGTTATCGCCAAGGGCCACCTCACAAACGATTTCCTCGGTCGCAGGATTTTCCACCCCCAACCGCGCCTTGGAATGCGGCTCGACCCAGGCTCCGTTGATGTAGAATTTCGTCATGTTTTGCGGGATCATGGCAGCCTCACTTGAAGAAGATGTTGAATTTGGCGCGGATGGCCTGGTCAATCTCGGCGTCGACCTGACAACCGGCCTTGGCCAAGATATCATTCTTGCGCCGGATGGCCGTGTCAAGCAACAGCGGCTTGCCCGCCTCATTCCATTCCTTCGGGCTCATCCGGTTGCCGACCGCCGGATAGATGTATTCGGTCTGCATCAGCTTCAGCGTCTGATCCGATCCCAGATAATGCCCCGGCCCCCCCAGACAGACCTGCTTCATCGCCTCGATGCTGGTGCTGTCCGGCGTCACGTCAATTCCGCGTACCAGCCGCATGGTCTGGCCCAGCAGATCATCGCCCAACACCAGCGATTCCATACAGAACCCGAGGAGAGAGGCATGCATCCCCACCGCCTCATAGCACATGTTCAGCCCTGACAGACCGGCCAGCGCATTGGTGATGCCCTGCTCCCAGCCCGCCTGCATATCCGGCAATTTGCTGTCGGAGATTCCGCTGGCCGCGCCACCCGGCAGGCCATAAAAATGATGCATCTGCGCGCAACCCGCGGTCAGCAGCGCCTGTTCGGCCGACCCGCCCGACATCGCGCCGGTGCGCAGATCGCTGACAAAGGGCCATGTGCCAAAGATGCACGGCGCACCCTTCTTGATCGAATTGGCATAGACCACACCCGCCAGACACTCCGCCACCGCCTGCACGATGGTCAACGCGATCGGCGCTGGCGCCGTCGCCCCCGCCTGCCCCGCTGACAGCAACAGCATCGGCATGCCGCGCCGGATGCAATCCTCCATCGTGATACAGGATTCCTCGGCAAATTTCATCGGCGGCACGACAAAACAGTTGGAGTTGCTGACAAAAGGCCGCTCAACCCAGCGTTCCTCGCCGCCTGCCACCATATACAGCATGTCAAAACAGGCCGCGACATGGGCCGGATCGCTAAAACTGGTGCCGACATGCTTTTTGGTGCCTGCAAGGCAGCCATACAGCGTGTTCAGATCCATCTCTTGGTTGTCCACCACGTCGCGGCATACCATGGTGCGTTGATAAAAGTGAATGTTGTCAAGGTTCTGCACCAGCCGCGCCGCATCATACAGGTCTTGCGCCGTCGATTCGCGGTACTCCAGCGTGATGGGATCCACGATATGCACCGCCGCCCCCGCCGTGCCGTAATGCACATTGGTCCCTGACAGTTTCAGGTCAAACTTCTCATCCCGTGCATACAACGTGATGTCGCGCGCCGCGACCGCCAGCATATCCTCGACCAAAGCGCGCGGAAACCGCAGCCGCCCGTCATCGCCCTGAATTGCCCCCGCCGCCGTCATCAGCGCCACCCCGGAAGGCGGGGCCTGCGACAATCCGATCTGCTCCAGCGCCTGCAAGGCGCTTTCGTGGATCTGCGCCACCCCGGCCTCGGTCAGCGGTTTGTAATTGCCCCCCGGCATCCCGGCCCTCACCGGTTTGACATCATCCGCCAAAGGCGCTGACCGCAGCGCCACCCGCGCTTGCCGTCCGCCCGACCGTGCCACCCGCGCCCGCGCCGGTTCGCAGATATCGCCCAGATCATCATCCATCTTGCTCATCCCTTATTGATCAGTTTGTCACGCAGGGGCATCCCACCCCCGGCAACCTGTCAGCCCCGCACCCGTTCCGATTTCGGATCATACATCGCAGACAATGACGCAATGGCCGCATGCCGCACCCCTGCCACCTCGATCTCATAGCGTGATCCCAGGATCTCCTCCTCGGTCTGGCCCTTGCACGGCACATAGCCCAGGCCGACCGCCCCCTCCAGAAAATGCCCGTAATTGCCGCTTGTCACCGGCCCCACGATCTTGCCATCGCGCACCACGGCCTCGTTGTGGAACAACAACGGCTCGGGATCGCGCAGCCGGAACTGCACCAACCGACGCTCCAAACCCGCCTCGGCCTTGCGCAGCACCGCCTCGCGCCCGATGAACTCCGGCTTGGCGGTTTTGACGGCAAAGCCCAGCCCCGCCTCCAGCACATGATCCTCATCGGTGATGTCATGGCCGAAATGTCGATAGCCCTTTTCGATCCGGCAGGAATCCAGCGTATGCAACCCGCACAGGGTCATCAGGCCAGTGGCCTCCAGCGCCTCGAACACATGTGCGGTCTGGTCGGAACTGACATACAACTCCCAACCCAATTCCCCGACATAGGTCACCCGGTGGGCCCGCGCGATCCCCATGCCGATCTCGATTTCCCGCATGGTGCCAAACGGATGCGCTGCATTGCCAAAGTCGTTGGGGCTGACCGCCGCCAGCACCTCGCGCGCTTTCGGCCCCATGACGCACAACACCGATTCCGCGGCCGTCACATCGGTGATCACCGCAAAAGCTTCGCCCAGATGCCGCCGCATCCAGGCCAGATCGCGCTGCAACGTCGCCCCCGGCACCACGGCGATAAAGGCCGTCTCGCTTAACCGCGTGACCGTCAGATCGCTTTCAATCCCGCCCCGCGCGTTCAACATCTGGGTATAGACAATGCGCCCCACCGGCACATCCATCTGCGCCCCGCAGATCCGGTTCAGGAAGGCACAGGCGTCCCGCCCCTCAACCCGGATCTTCCCGAACGAGGTCATGTCGAAAAATCCGACCCCGTTGCGCACCGCCAGATGCTCGGCCTTCTGGTTGTCAAACCAGTTCTGCCGCTTCCACGAATACTTGTATTCCCGTTCCTGCCCGGGCCGCGCAAACCAGTTCGCCCGCTCCCATCCCGCCACTTCGCCAAAGACCGCGCCCCGCGCCGCCAGATGCCCATGCAGCACCGACCGCCGCACCCCGCGCGAGGTTTCCATCTGCCGGTAAGGGAAATGATCGGCGTACAGCAGGCCCAAAGTCTCGCTGACCCGCTCTTTCAGATAGGCCCGGTTGCGCTGGAACGGCTGGGCGCGGCGAATATCCACCTCCCACAGATCGAACGGCGCCTCGCCTTCAACGATCCAATGCGCCAGCGCCATCCCCGCCCCGCCCGACCCGGCAATCCCGACAGAGTTATACCCAGCCGCCACCCAATACCCACCCAGTTCCGGCGCCTCGCCCAGGTAATAGCGGTCATCCGGGGTAAAACTCTCGGGTCCGTTGAAAAACGTGTGGATTCCCGCTGTCTGGAACAGCGGCAGGC
>JANNBI010000335.1:0-1914 GCA_031385345.1 Paracoccaceae bacterium
GCCCTTGCGGCCAAAGCCGTTGAACGCCACCCGCAGCGGGCCTTGTGCCGCCTCGGCAGCACCAATGGCGTGATGTTCAAAGGCCAGATCCTTGCCCAGCATCATGCGCACCACATCGGTCGCGGTCACTTCGTTCAGCGCACGGGTGCCGATCAACTGGCCATTGCGCAGGATGGTCACCCGGTCCGAGATGGCGAAAACCTGATCCAGAAAATGCGTGATGAAGATGATGGCCAGCCCGCGCGCCTTTAGCCGTTCGACGACCTCGAACATCTTTTTGACCTCGGTTTGGTCCAGACTCGCGGTCGGTTCGTCAAGGACCAGAACCTTGCCGGACAATTCCACCGCCCGCGCGATGGCCACGATCTGCTGCACCGCCACCGAATAGCTGCCAAGCTCGGCGCGCACGTCGATTTCAAGGCCGTAGCTGGCCAGAAGGTCGCGCGCCCGCGCTTCGATCACCTTGCGCTGCACGATGCCAAAGCGGGTCGGCTGATGGCCCAGAAACAGGTTTTCCGCGACGGACCGGTTGGGCAGCAGGTTGACCTCTTGATACACCGTGCCGATGCCGTGGCCCTGCGCGTGCAGGGGGCCGCGAAAGGTGACGGGGGTGCCGTCCAACAGAACCTCGCCGCCGTCGGGCTGATGAACACCCGTCAGAATCTTGATCAGAGTGGATTTTCCGGCGCCATTTTCGCCCAGCAGCGCGTGAACCTCACCGGCGCGCACCTCGAAATTCACCGCGTCCAGGGCGCGGTACTGGCCGAAGATCTTCACCACCCCGCGTGCCTGCAACACCGGTTTTTTGGCCTCGGTCATGCCCCGCCTCCCTCGTCTTGTGCCACCACTCTCGGGCCTTTGGCCGTCAAATGCAAACCTGCCGACCAGGGAACCCCGGTCGGCAGACCTCGCTTGGAAAGGCTTAGTAGCCCAGACCCTTGCGGCTGTCGTATTCGCCCTGCGGATCATCCGCCGGGGTGTACAACTTGCTTTCGGTGATGATGAACTTCTCGGGCAGGGTGCCCGCGTTCAGATAGGCGTCAAGGGCGGCAAAGGCCGGGCCTGCCATGTTTGGCGTCAGTTCGACCGTGGCATTCGCCTCGCCTGCGACCATGGCGGCAAAGATATCCGGCACAGCGTCAATCGAGACAACCAGAATGTCCGACCCCGGCTTCAACCCGGCATCCTTGATCGCCTGAATGGCACCCACGGCCATATCGTCGTTATGGGCGTAGATCGCGCAGATCCCCTTGCCGCCGTCTTCGGCTTTCAGGAAACCTTCCATGACTTCTTTCCCCTTGGAGCGGGTGAAATCGCCGGTCTGGCTGCGGATGATCGACAGATTGGCCTGACCGGCCAGCGCCTCTTCAAAGCCTTGCTTGCGGTTGATCGCGGGCGAGGATCCGACCGTGCCTTGCAATTCGACAACGGCGCAATCCTTGCCCGCCACGGTGTCCACCAGCCACTGACCGGCAACGCGGCCTTCCTTGACCTGATCCGACGCCACCGACGTCAGGTACAGATCCGGCGAGGCTTCGACGCCGCGGTCCAGCAGGACCACCGGAATATTCGCCTCTTTTGCCTCGGTCAGGACTTCTTCCCAGCCGGTTGCAACCACCGGGGCGACCAGGATCGCATCGACGCCCTGCGCGATGAACCCGCGGATCGCCTTGATCTGGTTTTCCTGTTTTTGCTGGGCGTCGGCAAATTTCAGGTCAATGCCCAGCTTTTCCGCCTCGGCCTTGGTGACGGATGTTTCGGCAGCGCGCCAACCGGATTCAGATCCGATCTGCGAAAAGCCGATGACTTTGCCCGAAAGCCCTTCGCCATACGAGGCAGAGGACAACAGGGCGCCAATGCCCGCGGCCAGCGCGAGCGTCTTGATGATGGTCATGGAACCTCCCAAAGGTTGAT
>JANNBI010000350.1:0-5279 GCA_031385345.1 Paracoccaceae bacterium
AGGGCCGGGGTGGGGGGCAGTCCCCCAAACGCCGGGCGCAAAAGTGCCCCCCACCCCCATCCCCTCCCCACAAGGGGGAGGGGAGGCGCCTCCCGTGCAGGGGTGGACTCACTCAAGACCGCCGCCTTCCCCGCGCCTCCCCCTCCCAAAGGGGACCGGCAGCGGGAGCAACTCCCCCTCCCCCACATAGCCGCTCCCCCTCCACAAAGGCCCCCGCATGACCCCTGAACGTACCGCCCTTGCCCTCGCCGCCCTGCTTCAGGTTGGCCAGTTCGTCCTTTTCGCCACCCCGGCGAACCTGGAACTCACCCCGAAATACACCACCTCGCCCCGCGACGTGCCGCCCCCACGCGCGCTGTCGCGACTGACGGGCCGCCTGCAACGCGCGCTTAACAATCATTTTGAGGCACTGATCCTGTTCACCATCGCCGTCTTGGTGGTCACGCTGGGCAACCAGTCCACCCCGGTCACGCAAGGGGCCGCCTGGATCTACCTTGCCGCGCGCGTGCTCTATGTTCCGGCCTATGCCTATGGATGGTCGCCTCTGCGTTCGGCGATCTGGGGCGTCGGGTTGGCGGCGACGGTGACCATGATCCTTGCAGCGCTGCTCTGATCCCTTCATCTTGATCCAAATATACCTCTGGGGGTCCGGGGGGCGACGCGCCCCCGGCCTCTCCGCCAGACCAAAAGGACCAAACCTATGGCAGACTTTGACGCAATCATTCTTGGCGCTGGCCCCGGCGGCTATGTCTGCGCGATCCGGGCGGCGCAGCTGGGCCTGAAGGTCGCCGTGGTTGAAGGCCGCGACACCCTTGGCGGCACCTGCCTGAACGTGGGCTGCATCCCCTCCAAGGCGCTGCTGCATGCCACGCACCAACTGCATGATGCCCATGAAAACTTTGCCAAAATGGGCCTGATGGGCGCGGCCCCCGTGGTCGATTGGGCAAAGATGCAGGACTACAAGCAAGAGGTCGTCAGCGGCAATACCAAGGGGATCGAGTTTCTGTTCAAGAAGAACAAGATCACCTGGCTGAAAGGCTGGGGGTCCATTCCCGCGCCGGGGCAGGTCAAGGTCGGGGATGAGGTTCACAACGCCAAACACATCGTGATCGCCACCGGGTCCGAGGCCGCCTCGCTGCCCGGTGTGGTGGTGGATGAGAAAACCGTCGTCACATCGACCGGGGCGCTGACCTTGGCGGAAATCCCGAAGTCGATGGTGGTCATCGGGGCGGGCGTGATCGGGCTGGAAATGGGGTCGGTCTATGCGCGGCTGGGCACGCAGGTGACGGTGGTGGAATATCTGGACGCCATCACCCCCGGCATGGATGCCGAGGTGGCCAAAAGCTTTCAGCGCATTCTGGCCAAGCAGGGGATGACCTTCATCCTTGGGGCGGCGGTGCAATCGGTTTACGGCGGCAAGGTGACCTACAAGCTGCGCAAGAACGAAGCCGAGGCCACGATCAGCGCCGATGTGGTTCTGGTCGCCACGGGCCGCAAACCCTATACCACCGGTCTGGGGTTGGAGGCGCTGGGGGTTGAGATGGGCCCGCGAGGCACCGTCAAGACCGACGCGCATTTTCAGACCAATATCAAGGGCTTGTATGCTATTGGGGATGCCATCGCCGGGCCGATGCTGGCCCATAAGGCCGAAGATGAAGGCATGGCCGCCGCCGAAATCATGGCCGGCAAGCAGGGTCATGTGAATTACGGCGTGATCCCCGGTGTGATCTATACCACGCCCGAGGTTGCGAATGTCGGCGCGACCGAAGAGCAGCTGAAAGAACAGGGCCGGGCCTACAAGGTCGGCAAGTTTCCCTTCATGGGCAATGCACGGGCCAAGGCGGTGTTTCAGGCCGAGGGGTTCGTCAAGATCTTGGCCGATGCCGCCACCGACCGGATTCTGGGAGCGCATATCATCGGGCCATCGGCGGGCGATCTGATCCACGAGGTTTGCGTGGCGATGGAATTTGGTGCTTCTGCGCAGGATCTGGCGCTGACCTGCCATGCCCATCCGACCTATTCCGAAGCGGTGCGCGAGGCGGCCCTTGCCTGCGGCGACGGCGCCATTCACGCCTGAATAAAACGGGCGGGACCGCTGGTCCCGCCCGGTTTTGTATGCCGTTTTGGCGCTGCGGAAGCTTGCCCGGTCAATGCGCCGGGCGGATGAAAGTGCCGTTGCGCAGTTCGGTCATGGCCTGCTTGATCTCGGCTTGGGTGTTCATCACGATCGGGCCGTGCCAGGCCACAGGCTCCTGAATAGG
Organism: Paracoccaceae bacterium; assembly: GCA_031385345.1. Taxonomy (GTDB): domain Bacteria; phylum Pseudomonadota; class Alphaproteobacteria; order Rhodobacterales; family Rhodobacteraceae; genus CAIYZT01. The sequence continues at coordinate 2,262 of JANNBI010000350.1, forward strand.
CGCACCGGAGATCAGCAGGAAGCGCAGACCGTGGTCACCCGCCTGCACCGTCACCTCATCCCCCGCCCCAAAACGGATCAGGGTGCGGTTGCCCGACATGTCGCGGATGTTGACCTCTTGGCCGTCCACCTCTTTTTCCAGCAAGACCCCCTGCGGGCGCGACGCATCGGCAAATTTTCCAGCGCCTTGAAAGACATAGGCAAAGGCGCGGCGGCGGGTATCGACCTTGAAGCTTTTCTTCTTGCCCGCCGGGACCGAGATATCCAGATATTGCGGATCGGCGGCGATGCCGTCCACCGGGCCGGTCTTGCCCCGGAACGACCCCACGATCACCCGCACAACCGTGCCGTCATCATCAAGGATCTCGGGAATTTCCTTTGATTTCACGTCCTGATAGCGCGGCGCGGTCATCTTCATCGCGCCCGGCAGATTGGCCCAAAGCTGAAAGCCGTGCATCTGCCCGGCAATGTTGCCCTTTGGCATTTCCTGATGCAGGATCCCGCGCCCCGCCGTCATCCATTGCACATCGCCCGCACCAAGCGAGCCTTCGTTGCCCAAGCTATCGGCATGGTCCACGGTGCCCGCCAGCACATAGGTGATGGTTTCAATGCCGCGGTGCGGATGCCAGGGAAAGCCCGGGGCAAAGTCGATCGGGCGGTCGTTGCGGAAATCGTCGAACAGCAGGAACGGGTCCAGTTCCGAGGGATCCTGAAAGCCGAAAGCGCGGTGAAGTTTGACGCCAGCGCCTTCCATGGTCGGGATGGCTTTGCGGGATTCAAGCACGGGGCGGATGGACATGGGGGCTCTCCTTTACAGTCGGTTGCGGCAAATATGGGCTTTGGCCGCCAGAAAGAAAGCCGCAAAATCCGCTTGCGGTCTGTGCGCCATCGCGCAGTGGGTTAGATTTTGTGCCGATACAACTGCAAGCCGGCAGAGGCACGCGGTGACACGCCAGCTCTCCAATGCGTTGAATCGGAGCAATTCAGCGCGATCCGCCCGCGCACTTACGAGGTCAGATGCCGCAGCCCTTGGGTGACGTCGGTGCGCACCGCCAGCCGCAGGCCGGGTTCATCCCCGGCACGCAGAGCGGCCAGAATATGCCGGTGATGCTGCGGCAATTCGCGGCGGCGGACCTTTTGGTACAGCGCGCGCATGGTGGGGCCAAGTTGCAGCCAGACCGTCTCGATCATGGCCAGCATGGCCGGGGTCTGGGCGCGCAGATACAGCATCCGATGAAATTCCAGATTGGTGCGCACGTAGGCCACGGCATCCTGATTCATCACCGCGTCATGGTTCAGCGAATTGATCGCCGCCAGCCGGTCGATCAGCGCGAAATGGGCGCGGGGCAAGGCGCGAGAGGCCATCTCAGGCTCCAGCAGGGCGCGGATCGACGCCAGTTCTTCGATGCGTTCCGGTGTCAGTTCCGGCGTCGAAATCCGCCCCGAGGAGGAGATGGTAAAGGCCCCCTCCGCCGCCAGCCGCCGCACCGCCTCGCGCGCCGGGGTGGTGGAGACATCGAATTGCTTGGCCACGCCGCGCAGGGTCAGGGCCTGACCGGGGGCCATCTCTCCGTGCATCACCTGCAAGCGCAGGCTGCGGTAAACCCGTTCATGCGCGGCGGCGTTGGGATCGGCAAGGCGGGGTGTGATCGGCATGAGGCGACCTTGCGGGGGCCAAGCCACAGGGTCAAGTCAGAAGCGCAGGGCCTGCAAGGCGGTGCCGTCGCTGCGCAACCATTTGCGCTGGACCTGCCAGCCGGGATAAAGCCGGTCCACGACTGCCCAGAACCGGTCGGAATGGTTCATCTCGACCAGATGGGCGACCTCGTGCGCGGCGACATAATCCAGCACCTGCGGCGGCGCCATGACCAGCCGCCAGGAAAACATCAACCGCCCCTCGGCCGTGCAAGAGCCCCAACGCGACCTTGTGTCCCGCAAAGTGATGTCGGTGACCTTGCGGCCCAGAACCGCTGCGTGACGGTCCACCGCGCGGGCCAGACGGTCACGCGCCAGCACTTTCAGCCAGGCTTGCAGACGGGTGGCGATACGGGCCGGATCGCCCGGAACCAGCAGCAGATCGCCGTCAACCTTGATCCCGCGCCCGGTGCCGGGGGCCAGGGTCAGCAGCCGTCCTTCAACCGGAATCTGAACGCCGTATGCCAGCGGTTGCTCGGGGGCGACCTGCACCAAAGCCTGACGCAGCCAGCTTTCCTGCGCGCGCAGAAAGGTCAGCGCCTCTGATTCGCGGGCGCGGGCGGGCAAGGTCAGCGTCACCGCCCCGGTTTGGCGCGACACCCGCAGCGAAAACCGCCGCGCGCGGGCCGAACGCCGCAGCGCCACCTCGACCCCCGGCAATCCGGGCAGTACCGCCATAATCCCCGCCCCCCGGCCCTTGGCCAACCGATCATCGCAAAAGGCTTTGACACTTGCCAAGACCTGTGGCAAGCGCTCGGTTCGCTGGACAGTCAACCTGATAAGGGATCACCATGCCCAATCCTGAATGGGGTACGAAACGCATTTGCCCAACCACTGGCAAACGGTTCTACGACCTCAACCGCAGCCCCATCGTCAGCCCCTATACGGGCGAAGTGGTGGATATCGAATCGGCGCGCCGCAAGATGGCCGCCGCTGTCATCGCCCGTGTCGCGCCTGAAAAGGATGACGACGTTCTGGTCGATGATCTGGAAGCTGATGACGATCTCTTGGCCACCGGGGCAACCGATGACGCCGAGTTGGATGATGAGCTTCTGGAAGATGATGCCGATGATACGGTGTCTTTGGACGATCTGGCCGACGTGCCGGGCGGCGAAGAAGACGTCTGAAAACACCGGTCAAGAATCCCGGGTCAGGGCGTCCGTGCGGTGCAAGTTTTCCCTTGCACCCACCCTCGCCCTCCCCTAAACACCGGCTCACAACGCGGCCCAAGCGTTGACCAAACGGTACGGGGTCATAGCTCAGATGGGAGAGCGCTTGAATGGCATTCAAGAGGTCGGGAGTTCGATCCTCCCTGGCTCCACCA
>JANNBI010000083.1:0-2518 GCA_031385345.1 Paracoccaceae bacterium
TCCGCTGGGGTCTGATCGACCGGGCGGTGGCGCTGATTTCTCCCCGGGCGGCGTCGCAGCGCTATGCGGCCCGGATCGCGCTGGGCAATCTGCGCCGGGCCTATGACGGCTCGGCCAAAGGTCGCGGCACAGATGGCTGGACCACCAGCGGCAAAGCGGCCGATGCGGAGATCGGTCTGGCTGCCCCTCTGCTGCGCGACCGGATGCGCGATCTGGTGCGAAACAACCCTCTCGCGGCCAAAGCCGTCGCCGTGCTGGTCAACAGCCTCGTCGGCACCGGTATTCGTCCGCGGGCGGCGGGCGCGGACAAGGCCGTGAACAAGCTGGTCGACGATCTTTGGGCGCGCTGGGCGGATCAGTGTGACGCCGATGGCCATACGGATTTTCACGGGCTGTTGTCGCTGGCGATGCGGGAAACGATCGAGGGCGGCGATGTCTTCGCGCTGCGGGTCCGCCGCCCGCGCTCGGCCGGGTTGGTGGTGCCGCTGCAGATCGAACTGAAAGAGGCCGATCACCTTGATGCGGCGAAGTTCGAGGATCGGGCCGGTGGCGCCCGCATCCGCTACGGCATCGAACATGACAGCGCCGGGCGCCGGACGGCCTACTGGATGTATCCTGACCACCCGGGCGATGCGGCACCGGTGTTTTCGCGTCGGTTTGAGTCTGTGCGCATCCCGGCGGACCGGGTGGCGCATCTGTTTGAGCGCCAGCGGGTGCAATCTCGCGGCGTCCCATGGGGCACTCCGGCGATGGCCGCGCTGCGCGATGTCGACGACTGGCAGCGCGCCGAACTGGTGCGCAAAAAGACCGAGGCCTGCCTTGTCGGCATTGTCTTTGGCGATGACGAGACCCAGCAATCGATCGCCCCCGTGGTGCAGGATGCCGATGGCAACCGGATTGAGCAGTTTGAACCCGGGCTGATCGCCTATGCCCGCGGCGGCAAGGACATCAAGTTCAACCAGCCCGCCTCGACTGCCGGGGTCTATGAATGGCACCGGGTGCAGTTGCACATCATCGCGGCAGGTTGGCGCGTGCCCTATGAGCTGATGACCGGTGATCTGTCACAGGTCAATTTCTCGTCCAGCCGGGTTGGCCTGAACGAATTCCGCCGGATGGTGGAGGCCATGCAGTGGCAGATGATCATCCCAATGTTCTGCCAACCGATTTGGGCTTGGTTCTGCGAGGCGGCCTTTGCCGCCGGGTTGATCCCGACCGCTGATGTGCCCGTCGAATGGGCGCCGCCGAAGTTCGACAGCGTCAACCCGCTACAGGATGCCACGACCGACCTGTTGGAAACCCGGGCCGGGTTCTCGACCATCGCCCAGCAGATCGCCAAGCGCGGCTACGATCCGCGCAAGGTGCTGGAAGAATGGCAAGAGTTCGCGCTCCTCGCTGATACGATGAACCTGATTTTTGACAGCGACCCGCGGAAAGTCAGCCGCGGCGGACAAGTTCAAAGCCAAGACCCGGCAGCGCTCGACGCCGAGTCCGGCAAGACGCCGCAAGACCCCAGCCAAAGCTGAACGGAGCAAATCATGCCGAAAGACATCATCGATCTGCCCCTGCAGGGGCGGATGGCGTCCGTGCGCGCGGGGTCGGTCGACGAGGCCGCGCGAACGGTCGAGATCATCTGGACCACGGGCGCCACCGTCCGCAGGGCCCGGTTCTGGGATGAGGCGGTCGACGAGGAACTGTCACTGGATGCAACTGCGGTGCGGCTGGACCGGCTGAATGGCGGCGCGCCTTTTCTGAATTCGCATGATGCCTGGTCATTGGATTCCGTGCTGGGCGTCGTCGTCGATGGCTCGGCCAGGATCGCCAATGGCCAGGGCACTGCCACGATCCGCTTTAGCGAGCGGGCCGATGTCGAGCCGATCTTCCGCGACATCGCGGGCGGCATCATCCGCAACGTCTCGGTCGGCTACCGCGTCCATCGCTATGACATCACCAAACGCGACGGCGCCCCTGAACTCTGGCGCGCCGTTGATTGGGAACCGCTTGAAATCTCCGCCGTGGCGATCGGCGCCGATCCCGGTGCGCGGGTCCGATCCGACACCACGCGCACCGCCACGATGAACACCTGCACCCTCACCCGCCATGCAACCCCAACTTTGGAGGCTTCTATGCCCGACGATATCCAACCCGCAGCCGCACTCGCCACCGCCGTCCGCGCCGTTGATCCTGGCCAGCCCCCGGTGCCGGTGATCGCCTCGGCCGCGCCAAACGCCGACGCGATCCGCGCTGAAGCCCAGCGGGCGGCTGCCGATATCCTCACCCTGTGCCAGCGCCACGGACTCGACAATGCCTTCGCCGCCGATCTGATCGGTCGCGGCGTATCGTTGGACGCCGCCCGCGGCGCGGTGCTGGACCGTTTGGCCGAGGGCGATACCGTCGGCACCCGCACCGGCGCGACGGTCCCAGCGGCCGCGCGTGACAGTGGCGCCAGCGAAATCGCCTATCGCGACGCTGTGACGGATGCGCTCATGCACCGCCATTCCCCCGGTTTGCACAAGCTGAC
>JANNBI010000441.1:0-5777 GCA_031385345.1 Paracoccaceae bacterium
GCCACCCTTTGCCGCTGCCCGCCCGACAATTGCGACGGATAGCGAGCGCCAATGTCGGGCAGTTGGATCAAGTCCAGCAGATGGGTGACGCGCCGCGCTATTTCCGGCTTGGGCGGGCTGGCCGCGCGCCCCCGCACCGCCCGCCCGCCCAAGCCGGAAATAGCGCGGCGCGTCACCCATCTGCTGGACTTGATCCAACTGCCCGACATTGGCGCTCGCTATCCGTCGCAATTGTCGGGCGGGCAGCGGCAAAGGGTGGCGCTGGCGCGGGCCTTGGCGATCGAACCGCGAATGCTGCTGCTGGATGAACCCTTTGGCGCGCTGGATGCGCGGGTGCGCAAGGATCTGCGCCAAGGTCTGCGCGATATTCACGACACCACCGGGCTGACCACGGTCTTTGTCACCCATGATCAGGACGAGGCGATGGAGCTGGCCGATCTGGTGGTGGTGATGTCGATGGGAAAGATTGAGCAGATCGGCCGCCCGCAAGACATTCGCGCCCGGCCCAACAGCCCCTTCGTCCGTGATTTCATCATGAGCTGACGGCGGGCGCTGCCATCAGCTGTCCTGCCGGGTGATATCCGAAATCAGCACATCCTTGACCTCCTCGCCCAGGACGGAATGCGCGGCCTCGGTCAGGGCTTTGCGCAGCAGGATCAGATTGGCGGAATCGGTGAAAGAGCCCTGAAAGCCGCCGGAATTGGCGTGGTCAAACAACACTTGCAGGAACACGTCGCGCAGTTTCGGTTCGCGTTGATAGGTCACCTCGGTCGATCCGGTTGCGACTTCAAGGCTAAGGGACAGGATCACCATCGAGACGACCTTGCCCTCGGCCATGACGGGAACGATGAACTGATTGTTCAGCTTCACATATTCCGGCGGCACCTCGGGTTCGGCGTCCTCGGCATGGGCTGTTTCTTCGACGGCGGGTTCGGCGGGGGCGGGACGCAGGGCCAGACCGGCGCCGACGCCGATCCCCAGACCGACCAGACCCAACAACAAAGGGATAAGTTTGCGGATCATGGGGATCAGAACGGCAAAAGGATGTCGGCAATCTGATTGCCGTAGCGCGGTTGCTGAACCTCGGAAATTTGCCCACGCCCGCCATAGGAAATCTGCGCGCCGGCGATCTTGTCATAGGTAATCTCGTTCTGGCGCGAGATGTCGGCGGGGCGGATGAAACCCGACACCAGCAATTCGCGCAATTCGTAGTTCACCCGCACCTCTTGGCGCCCCTCAATCCGGACCACGCCGTTGGGCAATTCTTCGACCACGGTCGCCGCAACGCGCAGGGTCAGCTGTTCATTGCGCGACACCGATCCGTTGCCGCTGAAGGTCGAATTCGAGGTGGTTTCAACCCCCGGGTTCAGGGTGCCTTCGCCGCCCAACTGCGCCTCTATCCGGGATTCAAGGCCGAACATCGAAGGGATGGCCATGGATTGATCCGAGGTCCGGTCGCGCGAGGATTGGTTGGAAATCTGGGCCTGATCGTTGATTTCAATCACCACGGTCAGGATGTCGCCGCGCCGCGCCGCGCGCCGGTCGCCCAAAAGCGCCGCATCGCCCGCCGTCCACAACGAGGAGCGGTCCGCAACCGACAGATCGCGGACATCTTCGGGAAGGGGGGTGGCATACATCGCCGCCGATTCGGCGGTCCGGCCAGCGGGGGTGAAATCGGGAGCAGAGCCAACCTCGTCCAGCGATTTGCAGGCGGTCAGGACAAGAAGGCAGGTCAGAAACAGGGCGCGCATGAATTTATCCTTGAGGTGCAGAAACGCGAATGGACCCATCAGCGGCGACTGTGCCGAAAATGGTGGTGCGAGAGGACAGGTTCATCACCCGCACCACATCGCCAAAGCCGCCCCGGTCCAGCATCCGGCCCTCGACCTGAATGGTCAGCGCGCCGGTGATGTAATGCAGCAAGACGATCTGGTTGCGGTCCACCAGAGCGGGGGGGCCCAGATCTTCGGGGCGGATCGGGCGGCCGGCATAAATCGCCACCCGCGCCTCCATCCCCAAGGCAAGATCGGGGTGATCGGCGGCGCCAGCGACGGTTTCGGGGACGATCTGGATGTCGGCTTGGGTCAGGATCGCTTCGGGTCGGATGTTGCGGGCGGCCAGCAGGCTGTCGGCCTGGGCGGCGATGGGGCAGATCAACAGGGCGGTGATCAGGGCTTTCATCAGCGCACCTGCGCCGTGGCGGACATCATCTGATCGGCGGCGGTGATCACCTTGGCGTTCAGTTCATAGCCGCGCTGGGCCTTGATCAACTCGGTCACTTCGCGCACGGAATCGACGGAACTTTCCTCCAGATAGCCCTGCCGCAGCACGCCCAGACCGTCGATGCCGGGTGTGCCGACATTGGGCGGGCCCGAAGCCGGGCTTTCAAGAAACAGGTTGGAGCCTGTCGCCTCCAGCCCCTTTTCATTGGTGAAGCCGACAAGGTTCATCTGGCCCAGCAGTTGGGGCTGAACCTCATAGGTGAAATAGGCATAAACCTCGCCATCGGCGTTGATCGAAATGCTGCGCGCGTCCGTGGGAATGGTGATGCCCGGCGCCACGGCATAGCCGTCCGAGGTGACGATCAGCCCGTCCGCCGTGCGTTTCAAGCCGCCGTCGCGGGTATAGGCCGCCCCGCCCGAAGGCAAAGTCACCTCTAGATACCCTTTGCCTTCGATGGCAAGATCCAGATCGCCGCCAGTCTGGGCCAAAGGCCCCTGCGCCAGAACAACCGAAACGGCGGTGGCGCGCACGCCCAGACCGATCTGGATACCAGTCGGCAACATCGCCCCGTCCGAGGATGAAATCGTGCCGGGCCGCGCGTATTGCTGATAATGCAGGTCCGCGAAATCGGCGCGGCGGGCGTTGTAGCCGGTCGTGGACATGTTGGCGAGGTTGTTGGACACCACGTCCACCTTCATCTGCTGGGCGGCCATCCCCGTCGCGGCGATCTGTAGCGCTTTCATGGCAAATCCCTATCGACCCATCACCTGGATCATGTTGCGAAGTCGTTCATCCTCGGCGTCCAGAAAGGACTGACCCTGTTCATAGGCGCGCTGCACGGCGATCATGCGGGCCACTTCGGACACCGGTTGCACATTGCTGTCTTCAAGAAATCCCTGATGAATCTGGCCATCTGGGGCGGGTTCCAGATCACCCGCCGCCAAAAGATTGCCGCCGGAATAGGTCAAGGTCAGCGGATCGACCGGCTGCCACAGACCGATCTGGCCGATCGGCGTGCCATCAGCGGAAATCGTGCCGTCCTGCGCGATGCCGATGGCGCGGGCGTTGGGCGGCACGAAAACCGGCGCACCGCCGGCATCCAGCAGGCGCAGCCCGTCCATAGTGACCAACTCCCCCTCGGGCGAGGGAGTGAATGACCCCGCCCGGGTCAGCCGCGGGCCGTCAGGGGTTTCGATCTGGAAAAACCCCGGACCCTGAATGCCAAGGTCATAGGTGCCGCCGGTCTGGCTTAGCACCCCGTCGGTCATGTTCATCTTCCAGGCGGTCGCCCGCGCCATCGACAGCGACCGACCGTCCGGCACATCCGCGATATATTCGGAAAACACCGCGCCTTGGGATTTGTAGCCTTGGGTGCCCATATTGGCGATGTTATTGGCGACAAGATCCATCTCGCGGCGCAGACCGGACAGGCGGGACAGGGTGACGTAACCGGTGGCTTCCAACTTATCCTCCGGCGATCAGGGGGATGACGCGGTCGGTGAAAAAGGTCACGAGCGTGGCCGTCATAAAGCTCATCGAGACCCAGAATACCGCCAGCATCGCGGCGACTTTGGGCACGAAGGTCAGGGTCATTTCCTGTACTGATGTCAGGGCCTGCACCAGACCGACGGCCAGACCCATGACCAAAGCGACGGTCAACAGCGGGGCCGAGATTTTCAGCGCAACCCACAGCCCCTCTCGCAGGGCGTCGTCGATGACGGCTTCGGTCAGCATGATCCCCCCCTTACACCGGCATCCGCAGGATTTCCTGATAGGCCTCGACCACCTTATCGCGGACCGCAGCGACGGTTTCGACCGCCAGCTGCGATTGCGCCAAGGCCTGCACCAGCGCGTGCGGATCGGCCCCGCCGGTCATTGCCGCGCGCGACACCGACTCACTTTGTTTCAGCGTGTCGGCAAAGCTTCCCGCCATCTGCGCAAAGCCGTCCCCGCCGGTTCCCGGTGTGGGTGCCGCCGCGCTGCGCGCTTTGGCATAGCTTTGGGCCGCGATAGAGGTTCTGACATCCATTCTGGATCATCCCTTCAGGTTTCAGCGTCGCAGCAGATCGAACAGGCCCTGCGTCATCTGCCGCGCCTGATCAAACAACTTCAAATTCGCCTCATAGCTGCGCTGCGCTTCGCGCGCGTCGGCCATTTCAATCACCAGATCGACATTCGATCCGTCGTAATGACCGGTTTCATCGGCCAAGGGATTGCCGGGGTCATAGACCCGCTTCAGCATGGTCTGGTCCAGCGTCAACGCGCCCGCCTGCACCCTGCCGTCGTCCAGCGATTGTTCAAAGCTGATCAGCTTGCGGTGATAGCCGGGGGTGTCGGCGTTCGAGATATTCTCGGAGACATGGCGCAGGCGCATCGACTGCGCTTCCATCCCGGAGGCGGCAAAACTGAGCGCGGAGAGAAGATCGGCCATGGCTTATCTGCGCCCCAAGGCGGCGCGCAGAATGTCGCCGGCGTTTTTGTAGACGGCCAAGGCCATGTCATGATCCTGGCGCACCTGCGCGGCGCGGACCATTTCATCTTGCAGCGACACGGTGTTGCCATTCGGAGAGGCCGGACCGTCGCGGCGCATCGCCATGGGTTCGGCGGTGGTGGCCATGGTACCGTTGTGGCCGGGGCGCGTGGCCTTCATCCCGTCGCCTCCCGCCTCGGCCCAGGTTGCCGCAGAATCCGGCAGATCCTGCGCCTTGAATCCGGGCGTGTCGGCATTGGCGATGTTTTGCGCGATCACGCCCAGCCGCGCCCCGGAGTGGGCGGCGAGCGCATTCGCCATGCGCATGATTTCCAAGGATCCGAACATCGGGGCTTCTCCCTCGACCAACTTCACCAAGGCTTAAGACTGATTCCTTTAGAAAGAGTTTCAGCGAACAAAGGGAGAATCCCATGAGTGACGTTTTCGCGGCCCTGACCGCCCAGATCGACAAGGTGGGCGCTTGTTTTCCGGTCGGACAGGTGGCGCAGATCGGTGGCGGAACCCTGCGGGTGACCGGGCTGGAAACCATGGCGGGGCTGGGCGACAGGGTACGGATCGGCGCCTCGATGGCCGGAGAGGTGCTGGGACTGGATCCGGCGGGGATGATCGTGCTGCCCGATGGCATGACCGACGGGCTGGGCATTGGCACGCGGGTGCGGCTGGACGGGCAGGGCGCGATATCACCGGATCGCAGCTGGATCGGGCGGATGATCGACCCCTACGGAACGCCGCTGGATGGGCGGCCGTTGTTTCCCGGTCCCGTGGCTCGGCCGCTGCGGGGGGCGGCCCCGGCGGCGGCATCGCGCCGGCGTCTGGGGGCGCGCTTGGAAACCGGAATTGCGGCCTTTGACACCTTGTTGCCACTGGTGCGGGGCCAAAGGATCGGGCTGTTTGCCGGGTCGGGGGTGGGCAAATCCTCGCTATTGGCGCAGTTCGCCCGCGGGGTTGAGGCCGATCTTGTGGTCATCGCCCTGATCGGAGAGCGGGGTCGCGAATTGCGCGAGTTTACCGAACGGGTTTTGGGGCCCGAAGGTCTGGCGCGGGCGATTGTGGTGACGGCGAC
>JANNBI010000492.1:0-2388 GCA_031385345.1 Paracoccaceae bacterium
GACGCTGCTGGAAGATGAAGTAGCCTCCGCCGATATCTTCATCACCACCACCGGCAACCGCGACGTGATCCGCATCGAGCATATCCGCGAGATGAAGGACATGGCCATCGTCGGCAATATCGGCCATTTCGACAATGAAATTCAGGTCGCAGCACTGAAGAACCACAAATGGACCAACATCAAGGATCAGGTGGACATGATCGAAATGCCCAATGGGCATCGCATCATTCTGCTGTCCGAGGGCCGTTTGCTGAACCTTGGCAATGCCACCGGGCATCCGTCCTTTGTGATGTCGGCCTCGTTCACCAACCAGATACTTGCGCAGATCGAATTGTGGACAAAGGGTGCCGACTATCAACCCGGCGTCTATATTTTGCCCAAAGAGCTGGACGAAAAAGTTGCCCGTCTGCATCTGAAAAAGATCGGGGTCAAGCTGACCGAATTGCGCAAGGATCAGGCGGATTATATCGGCGTGAACATCGCCGGACCGTTCAAATCGGAACATTACCGCTACTGATCCGCGTCAGATCTGAACGCCTTAAAGGCCCCGGTACTTGTGCCGGGGCCTTTGGTTTTTCCGGATTATGCGACACAATCCTGACGGGGAAAGCCGCGATATATTTCCCTTTGCCCATTTCTGCCCTTCCTTTAAGCTGAACTTGTTTACCAACGCCTGCGGGCGAATAAATTTAAAGAGGGGGAGCCTATGGGCAAGAGAGACGATCTGATCGCGAAATACGCCGACGATCTGAAGAACAAATGCAAGATGAATCCGGATATGGATTTGCTGACCAAAGTGACCATTGGCTGCGGCCCGGCAATTTACAATGCCGATGCCGCGACCGTGGCGGCCAGCCAGTCCACCGAGCTGGAGACGATCAAGACCAATTTTCTGATGAAGAAACTGGGGCTGGCAGACAGTCCCAAGCTGATGGAAGGCCTGAAGGCCGTCCTTGACATCTATGGCCAGTCCGAGCGGAACAAGCACCGCGCGGTTGTCTATTACATGCTGGTCAAGCAGTTCGGCAAAGAGTCGGTCTACGCCTGATTTCATCAGGTTTTCCAAGGCCCGGACCGCCAAGGTCCGGGCATATTGCTGCTTTCTGCCCAGCCCGAGAAACGGCGTTAAGTATGGCGCTTGTCTCAAACTTTTCGCGCTTGGGCTTTGCCTTGCCCCCCCGATTCGCGCTATGACAAAGGCCACAGGCAGTATGCCCGGGACCTTATCAGAACACGTGTGGTGCAAAGGGAGCACGTGGGTGGTGGAAGGGTCCCGTAGGGGTGCGGGGCCCTTCTTTTTTCAAACTTTGCACAGACAGACCTGCGTCAGAACAGCGCCAGAACCACGCCCATCAGCGTGCAGCCGATAATGGCATAGCCGCCGTCAATGATTGTCAGCAGGAAGGGTCGTCCGGGATAGGCGTTGTTGATCATCGTCCAAGGCGCGATGAAAAACGCCCCAATGCCAAAGCCTGACAGCGCGGATTTTTCCACTGTGTCGATGGCCCCCATGACAAAGACATGCCGCATCATGCCCGCCACCAGAATCATCGCGATGAAGGACAGCGCAAAGGGCAACATGCTGCCGTTGCCCATGGGTTTGCCGTTCGCATCCATTTTGACGCCTGCCGCCCGCATCCATGGCTTTGACAACACCGTGTAGTGGATCGCGCCATAACCAAAGCCCACGACAGCCGCAGCCAGTACGTTCAGATATTCCATCGGTCCCTCTTCCCTTGTTGTTTTGGCTAAGTTTGCCGCAAACCGGGGAAGCGCGCAAGAATCCTAAGGGGCGACGCCGCCCAGACCGCAGATGATGCGCCATTCTTCGGGTGAAACCGGCTGCACCGACAGGCGGGAATTGTTGATCAGCACCATATTTTCCAGCCCCGGCTGAACCTTGCACTCGTCCAGCGTGACGAAGGTTTTGAACGGGGCCAGCGCGCGGATATGCACACAGTCCCAGCGCGGATCTTCGGTCGTGCTGTCGGGGGCGGACAGGGCGCAAACCTCGACCATGCCGACGATCTGCTTGCCGACGTTGGAATGATAAAAGAACCCGCGATCCCCGATCTGCATGGCGCGCATGTTGTTGCGCGCCTGATAGTTGCGCACGCCGTGCCATTCTTCGCCAATGGCGCCCTTGGCCACCTGCTGATCCCAGGACCAGGCGTCGGGTTCGGATTTGAACAGCCAGTAGTTCATCCGACCACCTTTTTCCATTCGGTGATCGTGACGGACGCGAACAGCCCCGCCTTGGCATAGGGATCGGCGGCGGCCCAGTCCTGCGCCTGCGCCAAGGTTTCCACGTTCAGCACCAGAAGCGACCCCGTCATCCCGCCATCGGGTGCCAGAAACGGCCCTGCCATTTCCACCACGCCCGAGGTC